>CAINDV010000660.1 GCA_903847485.1 uncultured Verrucomicrobiota bacterium | reverse complement strand
GGGAGGAGAAGCTGTGGTTCCATGTGGACGCGGCGATGGCCGGCACGGCGGCGCTGTGTCCGGAATTCCGCTGGATGCAGACCGGGCTGGAGCTGGCGGACAGCTACGCCTTCAACCCGCACAAATGGATGTTCACGAATTTCGACTGCGACTGCTTCTTCGTGGCGGACCGGGCGGCGCTCATCCGGTCGCTGAGCATCTTGCCGGAGTATTTGCGCAATCAGGCGACGCAGTCCGGCGCGGTGATTGATTATCGCGACTGGCAGGTGTCGCTGGGGCGGCGGTTCCGGGCGCTGAAGCTGTGGTTCGTCATCCGGCACTACGGCGCGGAGGGCTTGCGGCATCACATCCGGCAGCATGTGGCCTGGGCACAGGAATTCGCCGGCTGGGTGCGGGCGGATGAGCGGTTTGAACTGGCCGTGGAACCGCCGCTTAATCTCATCTGCTTCCGCCACCGGGCCGGGGATGATTTCAACCAGCGCCTGCTCGACCGGCTTAACCAATCCGGTCAGCTCTACCTCACGCACACTAAGCTCGGCGGGCGGATGACGCTTCGCCTCTGCGTGGGCCAGACGCACACCGAACGGTCGCATGTGGAACAGGCGTGGGTCTTGATCCAGCGGACGGCGGAGGAACTGGCCACGCAACCTCAGAACTGCTAACCCGTAACTACCAAGGCCGCCACCACCGGCCGCACGACCTCCAGAATCGCTGCCGGTGGGCAGGAACGCGTTTTCCCAGCCGCCCCGACAGCTACCACCACCGCCTAACCCAGTGCCGTGGACTAAGTCCGACAGGCTGCTCGGGCTGCGCGCCCTGCTCGCCGAGGACCATGAAATCAACCGGCAGATCGCGGTGGAATTGCTTGAAGGCGTCGGTGCCAGCGTCACGATCGCCCACAACGGACGCGAAGCCGTGGAGAAACTCACGGCGGCCCCGGACGGCTTTGACCTGGTCCTCATGGATCTCCAGATGCCCGAAATGGACAGCTACCAAGCCACCGCCAGGATTCGCTCCGAGCCGCGCTTCGCGAACCTTCCAATCGTCACCATGACCGCTCACGCCGCCATCGAGGAGCGGCAGTGCTGTCTGGCGGCGGGCATGAACGACCACGTCTCGAAGCCCATTGATCCAACGGCGCTGTTCGAGACCGTGGGGCGTTTCTACAAACCGGCGGCAGGACCGGAACGCCCCGGATCCGGCGCAAGCGAATCCAAGCCCGTCGCGAAAAGTCCCGGACATTCTTAAACAAAGATACTTGGTGAGGGGGAGACACCGGCCTCATCAGGTTTCTTTGGCGAATTGCGCCCAACCCCGATCATCTCGCGGCGATGGCGGCGATGGCGCTGGCGATGCACGAGAACGTCCGCCAACTCAATCACGAGTTCGGCGGCCTGAGTTTGCGCATCGGATTGCAAGTCGGCAGCGTCATTGCCGGAGTTATCGGCGCCCGCAAGTTCACCCATGATGTCTGGGCGACATGGTGAACACCGCCAGTCGGTTGGAATCCCATGGCGTGCCCGACCGGGTCCACGTCAGCGACGCGGTATTTCAGCGACTGCAAGGCCGCTTCACCTTCGAGGCGCGGGGCGCGATCGAACTGAAGGGCAGTGGCCCCATGAACACTTACTTTCTCAACGCTCCAGTCTCGTGAACGCCGGTGCCGAAGGCTGCATCAAGCTCCAGTTCGGGGCTTTCCTGAACGGGCGGAGACAGCCTGCCCCCGTAAATCCGAGACCCCAGCGCCGGAGATAAGCCGTCCCCACCCTGGCAAGCGGAGTTTGATGCAGGTACTGGGGGCGCAAATCAGGTTTTGCCTACGCCGTTTTCAGCCCGGCAGGGCGACAGAAAATAGCCCAGCGTTTCAGTGCGCCGTGAACACGGAGCAGAACTCCCGTGGGAGAGAGAATCCCACCCGGCAACTTTCGTTCCGCCAGAAGCAGTCGGGACGCGCGTCGCTGGTAACGGCGGTGGGCGAAGCTCCTGATGTCAAAGGCTCGTGCCAGCGAGTCAGCGAGCGAGCAGGTCCTAATATGAGTGAACACCGAGCAAGCCTCGAAAAGGGCAATGCGAACGCCGACCCGATTGAAACACGGGGAAGGCTGACAGGGCGCAGGAAGCGAACGAAGCGAGCACTGCGTCCGTATCGCCGGGGTATGGGTGAGGACATGCGCGCAACGGAGACCTGCGGCAACACGGGAAACCCAACATGGCGGGAGGTCAAAGCTCCCCACCAGCAGCCCGCGAGGGACAGGCTGGGCTGTGAGGGGTGGCGGAGAGGCTCGTACGAGCGAAGAAGCCGGGTAATGCCGGCGGAGAGAAATGTCCAGAAGTTGTGGATGGCGGGGTGGAAGCGCATCCCAAGGGTAACATTGGTTTAAGCGGCTTTGGCCTTGGGGATCAGTTCGACGCCATCGACAAACTGCACGCCCGCGATCACGCGGGCCAGTAACTCATATCCATTGAGGCGACGCCAGTGTTTTTCGGCCACGCGCGCCAATTGAAACACCATCGCCAGCGTC
>CAINDV010000659.1 GCA_903847485.1 uncultured Verrucomicrobiota bacterium | reverse complement strand
CGGAACAAGAGGCGCGGCTATGCTTTGGCCATGAATACGCCAGCCACACCTGACCGGCTGATCATCGATTTTCATGCGGAGCACATCGACGAAGTGCCGCTGTTGGGGTGCTACCACTACGCGCGCGCGCGTGCGCCGCTCTTGCCGCACCGGCATCCCAGCGTGTTCGAGGTCTGCCTGCTGGAACACGGCACCCAAACCTATTTCGTCGGTCCGACGCGCTACGATTTGACCGGAGGCGATGTTTTCCTCACCCAACCGGGCGAAACGCACGGAACGGGTCGTGAGCCTGAGCACAAAGGCCACTTATATTGGCTGCAGTTCTGCCAGGTCGGACCCGGACGCTCCTTTCTTGGTCTGACGCCCGCCGAATCCCAGAAGCTGCTGCGGCGATTCGCCCGCCTGCCTTTACGCCACTTCCACAAAGGCCACATGCTCAGCCCGACCTTTGAGAGAATTCTCCGCGCGCATGCTCAGGAGCACGATCCCCTGCGCGCAGCCAATGTGAGGAATCTTCTGCTGCGCCTCGTGCTCGACATCCTGGCCGTCGCCGAGCGGCATGAGGCGGCGCCTTACAGCGCTGGGGTGACTCGGGCGATCAGGCATATCGAGCACTATTTCGGCGAGCCGGTCACAGTCGCTCAACTCGCGCAAATAGCGGGGATGTCGGAATCCCATTTCAAAGCGATGTTCAAACGCGAAACCGGCGTGCCGCCCATCGAGTATCTGCAATGGCGCCGCATCGAGCACGCAAAACACGTGCTCCGCTCGGCCGACCTTTCCATCACCCGGATTGCCCTTGATGGAGGGTTCGCCACCAACCAGCATTTCGCGACGGTCTTCAAGCGCCTGACCGGGTTGACTCCGCGCGCGTTCCGGCGCCAGGCGAAGGCGCTTTCCTTGGGCCGTTCTCCGGTCAGCGGCTCGGGACCACGGTTCCACCCGGTAACCCCGGGCTTCGCGTAGCCTTTCCGCCCTCGGTTCGGTGTCAATGACGAGGGCGGGGGGGGGCGTCGGCTGCTCACTGGGGGTCTGGCCACGAAGGACATAAGGCTCTTTGACCAAGCACCGTGCAGCGCCGGTCGGAGGCAGCACCGGTGGGTCTGCTCCGAGGGCCTGCTGGGGCCCGCAGCCAACGTCCAATTCTTCCTGATACCACCACGGCGCTCTTTCCTGGGGAAATCCGTTGTTTTCGGCTGGAATGGGGGCCGTGGTGGCAGACAACACCGTCGGCGTTACACCCGCCCAAACGATACTCGACATCCGTGCGATGGGTGTTGTCCTTTTCGAGTATGATGACCAGGTCGTCAGGCATCATGGCGATATTGTGCCAGACACCGGAGGGGATGTTGTAAGTGACTCCATGCATCATGCGCACCGCCTTCCCCCAGAACTCGCCTTCCGCCAGGCAGGTCGCCTCACCATTGACGATGCGGTGAGGTCGCTTGCGGATCGCATCCACCATCTCCGCCAGTGTCTTCTCATCAAGCAGGTATTCCGCCTGCTGCTGAATCCGGTCCTGAATGAAACCGCCCAGACGAACAGAACCTGGCGGCAGCGTTTGGAACCGATCATGAACCGCCACCTTGTCCGAAGGCGGTATCCGCAAGGTCTCCTCCCCCGCTGTCGCGCGGCACGAAGCAAGAGCGTGATTACCGCCATACATCTATGCGCGTTGACTCAAATTAAATGACACCGAGCGGATAGGGCTGGGAGGAGGAAAAAGGCATCGTTGACTCATGGAAAAAAGACACCGGGCAAACTGGTG
>CAINDV010000658.1 GCA_903847485.1 uncultured Verrucomicrobiota bacterium | reverse complement strand
GCCGGCGACGCGCTGCTGGAATTGCAGAAGCTCGTCCGCGAGGTGCCGGTAGCGACGCACGTCAAGGACTACGCTGTGCGCCTGGTGCTGGCCACGCATCCCAAGACGGCGACCGCCGTGCCCATCGCCAACAAATACCTGCGCTTCGGCAGCAGCCCGCGCGGCGCCCAGACGCTCCTGTTGGCCGGCAAAGTCCGCGCGCTGGCCCAGGGCCGATTCAACGTCAGCTTCGACGATCTCCAGGCCGTCGCACACCCCGCTTTGCGCCACCGGCTCATCCCCAACTTCGAGGCCGAAGCCGAAGGCATCACCACCGACCACATCATCGACCAGGTGCTCAAGGACGTGCCGAAGGCGCTGGAGGCGGGGAACGCATGAGTGAAGCGTGCAAATGAAAGCTCTTCTGGTTCGAGTGGGAGCAGATCAAAGCGAAGGCGGCGGGTCTTGGAATGGGCCGGTGAATACGCAAACCGGAGCCTTTGCGTACGTGCCGATTCCGGAATCTAAACCGACGCACTCCAACCTCGCCACGCCGTACTCAAAGGTAGCTGAAAGTGTGTCAGGATTTGGACTGGCTTTGCCGAGTCATCTCGCCAGCGGGCACATGCACCTCGACCCGGACTTTGAACACCTGACCTATGGCGATCAAGGCCAGAGAGCCAAGCAGATACAATCCAAACTCCGTGAGGGAGATTTGATCGTGTTCTACGCCGGGCTGGCAGACACACAGCCGGGTCGGTGTTTGGTTTATGCGCTGATTGGTCTCTATGTGATCGACTCGATTATTCCCGCTACCTCACTGCCACAAACCGCCTGGGACAGCAACGCACACACAAGGCGAGTGCTTCCACCAAACGCAAGTGACATCGTGGTGAAGGCGAAGCCAGGCGTTTCAGGCCGGCTGAAGCGGTGTATCCCAGTCGGCTCCTATCGCAATCGGGCCTACCGTGTTGAGCCTCGCTTGCTGGACGAATGGGGAGGCTTGACCGTGAACGACGGATACCTGCAACGCAGTGCGCGACTACCTGAGTTTCGCGATGCAGCGCGGTTCCTCGACTGGTTCCACGCGCAGAAGCCGGAGTTGTTAGCACGAAATAACTGATGCCGCATGCCGAGATTCTTCTTCTACAAGTTGGTCGTTGACGACGGAGGTGCCCCTTGCGTTGAGGGAGGTTTGCTCAGCCTCGCGATCTGCAAGCCCATGATTCGTAGCAGCGCGGATGAAAATGATCTCATCTTTGGCTTCGCAGCTAACTCCCTGCACCCAGACAATCGGTTGATCTACATCGCGCGAATCACGAAGAAGCTGAGTGGGGATGACGGGCGGAATGGGTATTACAGTGATCACGCCTATGCCGCTCGCGCAGACTGTATATATCGCTGGGATTGCGGAACCTATTCAGTTCGAGATGGGGCAAGGTTCCATGGTTTGCCAGGTGATCTCGAACACGACTTGGGAGAGGCTCCGCTCTTCAAACGCGCCAATGTTCTGCTAAGCGACGACTTCCGATATTTTGGGGGCAGCTTACCCGAACACTACAAGACGCGTTTCAAGAAACTGGCAAAAGCGGTAGAAACTCTTGGCCGTGGGCATCGCGCTCATCCCGAGCCAGCGCTAATTTCAGAGCTTGAGGCTCTTAAAATGGAAGCCTGGCGCAAAGGCGACAATCAAATCGTCGGCACTGCGTCTCAATCACCACGGTGTGGAATTAGCCATCGAGGTGGAGTATGCGGTTCCATTAAGAAGCGTTCGGGTTACCCTCGACCCCCTAGTTAATTCCATGGCCAAACTGCCCACATCCATGCGCTGCGCTGCCTGCCAAGACATCAAACCCTGCTTGAACACACGAGCCGGTTGGGCGATGCTGGGGCGTGGTTCATCCCGAAGACATCGTCGAAGGCGAGTGGGCGGACTGGTATCGCCTGACGCCGCTGGAGCGCTGGCACGCGAGCGGCGAGCTGTGGGAGCACTTCTTGCGCATGGGAGGTTCGCTTGATCCCGAACCGGATACGGAAAGTCCTTTCTACGATGGCAGCGCGCCAAGTCCGCGCCCTGCTGATGGGCGGTCAGGCCTGCGTGTTCTACGGCGCGGCGGAGTTTAGTCGCGACACCGATCTGCTCATTCTTGCCGACGCGGAGAATCTTCAGCGGCTTGAGGCAGCCCTCCTAGACCTCCAAGCCAACTGCATCGCGGTTCCGCCGCTGGCCGCTAATTACCTTGAGCGCGGTCACGCCGTCCACTTCCGCTGTCAGCACCCAGAGGCGGCCGACATGCGCGTGGATGTGATGTCGAGGTTGCGCGGGGTGGAGCCGTTTCCAGTGCTCTGGGAGCGCCGCACGACCATCACCGACGCCGACGGGTTTGCCCACGAGTTGCTGGCCCTCCAGGATTTGGTACAGGCGAAGAAAACCCAGCGCAGCAAGGACTGGCCGATGTTGCGTCGTCTGCTGGAAGCGCACTATTTGCAGCACCGCTCCGCTCCCAACGACGAGCGTGTGCATTTCTGGCTTCGCGAATTGCGGACTCCGGAACTGCTAGCCGAAGCCGTTCAGATGTGGCCAGAGTCGGCGAAGGCGATGGCT
>CAINDV010000657.1 GCA_903847485.1 uncultured Verrucomicrobiota bacterium | reverse complement strand
GGCCCCGGCCTTGTTTTTGACCACTTCAGTCAAATGCGGGGCCTTCAATTCTACGGCACGGCCAAAGGTGCGTACCACGAGGCTCGCGTCGCCAACGCCGATTGTCTGGTTCCTGATCACCGGCCCTAGGAAAATAACCGCACCAAGGATGGCCACCATGGCACCGAACGAAAGGATGCTGCTCGACCGCTGATATGCCAGGTATGCCGCCGCCACACCGGCAACCAGACACGCTATGACAAGACAAGCAACGGCCTTTCTACGTGGGTAAAATATCATTGTCTTTTCCAGCCGAACGACAGAACTGAGCGACGCGGGCGGCCCAGCGCGTCCGCATTGGAAACTGACGCGGCCCGCCCGCGTTCGGTCCGGTGATTTGGTTCGACGGGACAAGACTCATGAGCAGAAAGTTGGATGGCCGCGCACCATTGCGAAAACTCCGATGGCCGCAGCGGCAAGCAACGCCAGATAGCCAAGCAATACGTAGAGAATTACTGGCAAAGGGAAATGATACGTCGTGATGCCATAAGGCGCTTTCTGGCTCTCTTGCAGCTCGCGGGCTGAGGCCGTTACCATTTGGCCCTCCGGCGTGGGGCGAGTCGTATATGTGAATAGACAATAGCTGCCGTACGCCACAAGGCTGTGGACGGCCAGCAACACAACCAACGCAATCCAATAATACTTCGTGGGTGCCATACGCATCATATCGCCGAACGACCGAACTGAGCGACAGCCGCCCCGCCGTCATAACGCCCGTGACTCTCGACAACCAGAGCGCCTCGCCGAAGTCCGCGACGCTCGAACTGCGAAGCGGGGCGGCTGTTCGCTCCAGTGATCTTGTTGGGCGTCATCCTTCCTCCTGCTTCTTCTTCGGGTCTTGTAGTTTTGGTTTGTCTCCCTCTTGAGTGACGATAGCAACTTCTCCCTCAATGTGTCGCCGGATAATCCGCTGGAGCTTTCTCTGCGCAGATTCGTTGAGGTCAAACGCTCGGCGATAAACGGTCATATCGTCTCGCGTGTGCAAAATGTCCAGGCGCTCAAGTCGCGTGGTGGACTCCAACTCGTCCAATGCCAGAGCAGTCAAGCTTGTGCGACGAAATCTGTCGCCCCAGCGAAACGTCGCCTGGAGACTGCCTGCCGCACCAACGATAGCAGTCAACACTATCGCAATAATCTGAAACAGTGCGCCTGGGTTCTGCGTCTGGTAGGTGACGAGCGTGGGGGCAGCGACACTAAGGACTGCCAGCGCAGCACCGAATCCCGTGTGGTAGCGCCGCTCGGATGCTGCCCTCATGCCATAGCTGCGAGCCTCATCCGCGATGCGCCCAATGGTCTGGTCGAGGATACCGACAATCTCCTCGACTCGCGAATCTTTCTTCGAGTTGTCTTCTTGTGTGTTCATGGGGTGTTCGAGGTGATAGGGGTGATGACGCCCAACGACAGAACTGAGCGACGCGGGCGGCCCGGCACGTCCGCATTGGCGACTGACGTCGCCCGCCCGCGTTCGCTCCAGTGATTTTGTTGGGCATTATACTTTCTGCGGTAATCCGAGTACCTGATCAAGTTCTCCGTAGAAAGCTGTAGTCTGAGCCTTCATCAATTGCCGGAATTCGTCATCCGATATTTGTTCGCGAGAGAGTACGATCGGACCGGCAAAGTGCAGGTCCTTGTCGTAGGTGGAAGTGGTAATCATCCCAACCATTCGTTTTGGATTCAAGCCGGTTTTATACATCTCCATAACGAGAATCTCGGGCCGTTGCTTTCCGCGATGGGGTGTGTGACCGTTCAGTAACCCAAAGTTGATAAGCAGGCTGGGCGCTCATTTTGTGGTTGCATATTGTAGCTATACAGATACATTGCCGCCATGAAACCAAATCTCGATTCTCTC
>CAINDV010000656.1 GCA_903847485.1 uncultured Verrucomicrobiota bacterium | reverse complement strand
TCTGGTTGTAGGGGCGGTGAGGTTGGCCGCCCGGCGCGAATTCCGCGGGGGCGCTCGGCGGGCCTACCCCCGCCCGCAGTCCTCCTCGGCGTAGTCCAGCCAGTGGCGGATCACCTCCAGCTTGAGGAAGAAGTGCTCCTCCTGGTCGGGTTCAGCGGCGCCGCCGCCGTGGTAGTAGTCGTAGAACTCGCCTTGCCAGAGGCGAGCCAGGACCGTTTCGAGGGCTTCGATCAAAGCGTCGGGCACCTCCGGGTGCTGGGTTGCTTGCTTACGCATGGCTCACCTCCGGAGTTTCCGCCGCGTTGGCCGACGGGTTGGAGGCTTCGACCGCCACCTTGCCGCGGATGTATCGTGCTGCCGCCGTTGAAGGATGTTGCCAGCGCGATGCTGCACGAACCGCGTTTCTTCACACATTGCGCGGTCACGTTTGGCGAAGCCCTCGTCGGTTTCGTCGTTGGCAATTCGATTGCATTGATTGTCGCTGCTTTCATCGTCCGCTGGCGTTCACTTGAGGCCAGTCTAATGCCTTACGCCATTGCACTGAAAACGACACCCGTGGTTGCTATCGCCCCGATTCTGATTATCTGGTTCGGTGGCGGTTGGCTCGCGAAAGCGGTTGCCGCTGCATCAGTCTGTTTCTTTCCAACATTGGTCAACGCTGTTCGTGGCTTACGGCTCGTGGATGCGCCGGAATACAAGGAATACAGCGACCTGTTCGCCTGTTGGGGCATCGGTTGGTGGAAGACACTCTGGCATTTGCGCGCCCCGTTTGCCTTGCCGCTGATTTTCTCCGCTTTCAAGGTTTCATCTTCTCTCGCCCTTGTTGGCGCAATCGTCGGGGAGTTTATCGCGGCAGATGTCGGACTTGGTTATCTCGTGGTGATTTATTCGCGACGTCTGGAAACGGCGAGTATGTTCGCCGCAGTCTTTGCATCCACCGCAATCGGAGTCTTGTGGTTCTATGCAACGGTCTTGATTGAGAGACAATTGTCGAAACGTTTTGGAACTCTCACCGCAAAGGATGAACTCCTATGACAACTCCAGCACATCCTCATCCTACGCAACTTTCGACCGACGGCTCAAGGCGGAGGAAGATCAACAAGGCATTACGGTGGACTTTTGGCGTGCTGGCGTCGCTGGCCTCAATTGTAGCAGGTTTAATTGGCCACTACGTTACGACCATGTCCCCATGGTTTGGGTTGGCTACTGGAGTTCTGTGGTTATCCGCGCTCACGCCATTTCTTCGTTCATTCGAAAGGGAAATTTTAGCGATCGCTGGAAGTCCGGGACGATATGAACGTGCGTTCTTTCTTGCAACTTGGTTGACCATTTGCATTTGGGGCGTGGGTATGTTTGGAGGAAGTGCAGCGGAGGCAATGCGAAAAGGAAATCTCTGGGAGTTCCCTTGGGCAAAGATCATTGATGCAGGCATTCTGATCGGAACGTTTCTAGGGATAGCAACTCTTTGGGCACTGTTGATTACGCTTGCTGTTATTCGTGAAAATGTTTTCCCGAAGGCGATGAGTTTTAAGGAAGCGCTGACAAAAGCGGGCTTGTTCATCGATGAATATGGCAAGAAACACTGCCACCTCAAAATGTGCGCATACTACCCATTCATCGGAGCGGTCAATCGAGATGAGTTTACAACACAGTATCGTGAGTTTAGGCACATCTTGGAGAACAACCAGGTAGAGTGCCTTTGCCTTCAGACCGAAAATTCCGCTCCCTCTGACGCAGCCGCTGTTCATAAGATCGCTGACGATGTAAAAGGAAGACGCCCTAAAAACGTGCATGAGGCAATTGGTGCATTCGCGAGGATGTGGTTTCAGGACAACGACACGAATGGCACGAAGGCCAAGGAGAAATTTGACAGCGCCGTGCATTCAATTAACACACGCTTAGCTAGTTGGGAAGGCGGAGCAATCCATCGTGTTGCCTGTGTTCCTGATTTCCACTTTATCCTCGCTGTCGAAGCCGACCACGCAGCTCTGTCGGCTTTTCTAATGATTCCACTTCGGCCGGCTGGAATGCCTGCTCCATTACAGGCCGCAGGGAAGAAACCTCCGATGGTTGCGATGGAATTGCACGACCAACTGATAGTCAGCCAACTTCACGACCTTTACGAATCGCTCTTGCCACCTACTCCGTCGCCAGTCACTTCTGCACCTCCTTGACCATTTCCAGTTCATTGCTGTGATTGCGGTAATACTGCCGGTTCAGCTTCCAGCGCGGGCGGGCTTTGTCCCGCAGATTCGTGCCGACGAACACGAGCTGGTCCAGACCGTTGGTGAATATCGCATCCTGCTCATTGGGCCAGCAGGGAAAGACGCGGATGACATCGCCAACGCTCTGCATCAGGAATTCGGTGACCACGGCCGCCACGCCAATGCTCTCCGGCATGAACGTGCCGTGTTGATGTCCCTG
>CAINDV010000655.1 GCA_903847485.1 uncultured Verrucomicrobiota bacterium | reverse complement strand
GCTGGGGGCAAGGCCAAAAGCATGGAGGCAAGGTCTGGCTGCGCCTGGAAAAAGTCAGTCAAATCTCATCGTGCCCCTGCCCGCGATCTCCACACGCTCTCAGATGAAGCAACCCTTCACGATGTATTTGAGCAGGCTTGAATTAAATACTCACAAGGCCTGTCAGGATTGGTTGCAACGACGTTCTATATCTTATAATCAACCGCTGAGAGAGCACCTTTCAAGTGAACAAAACCACCGCCAAGACCCTCAAGAGATATAAGCAGCGGAGTGCGCGCCGGCTGCGCAAGAAGAACTTCCCTGAGCAGGCGAAACCTATATTCCAGGGCGGCAACCTTCACTATGAGATCGCCGAGCGCACGGGCGCAATCAGTTGTGGCGGGCTGGGTGCCATTCATACGCTGGCCCAGCGCCTGGGCTTGGTGAAGGAGATCGACGATAATCTGCACCTGCTCAAGGTCCATCTGCCTTATCACGAAAGCGATCACGTAATTAACTTCGCCCATAACCTCCTGGCCGGCGGAGTGTGGTGGGAGGACTTGCATCTGCGCCGGCAGGACGAACACTATCTGGATAGCTTGGGCACGCCCCGGATTCCCGGTCCCACCACAGCCGGTGACTTCACGCGCCGGTTTCAGCCGGAAGACATCCTAACCTTGCAAGAGTGTATAAACCGCACGCGCCAGCGGGTCTGGTCGCAACCAGACCAAAGGGTTTCTGGCCGAGGCCTACGTGGAGGTGGACGGGACGATTGCCGGGACGCTGGGCGAGTGCCAAGGCGGCCTGGATATGTCTTACCAAGGGGTCTGGGGTTACGCCCCTTTGATCGTGAGTCTGGCGAACACCAAGGAAGTGCTCTACACGATCAACCGGCCGGGCAACGTGTGCCGTCACCAAGACAGTGGGGCATGGATTGACCGCGCTTTCGCCGTAGTCAGCCCCCAGGCCGGCTTTGTCACGGTGCGCGGGGACACTGATTTTACGCCTACGGCCCACTTAGATCGCTGGGACGCGTAAGGTACGAAGTTTATCCCAAATCATCGCCTGAGAATTTGAGAAGTCGGTTCCGGCACGGCGGGCAATGGTTTTCTATGAATCGCAATCAATGCGAAGTGTAGAGAATGCAAATGTTGGCATGGCCTGATTTGACAGTAGTTCTCTCTTGTTCTCAAACGTTAGGCGAGGATTCGGGTTTATCCTGGGCCTGGATGCCCACGCCAAAGTCGTGGGCTTGGCCGCGGCGTTGTCGGCCGCCGTCTGGAGCCCGTTGGCCCGTGCGCCTAAGTACGAGATCTTGACCGAACCGCGCACTAAGCCCGTCAACGTAAAGGAACAGATCTCGAAATGTGAGTGGCGGCGCGAAAGTGGTGGAAAAGCGGCGGTTTGAAAATCCGACTGCTGGGGCACGCCCCGCTGGCTGCCGGGCGGCGCTTCACGGGTCGAGTTGATCCTTCATGCGGTAGCTGCTGCCTTCGATGACGATGGTCTCGGCGTGATGCAGCAGCCGGTCCAGCACGGCGGAGGCGATGGTGCTGTCGTGGTTAAAGATCGAGGCCCACTGGCCACTGGTCACTGGTCACTTGGTGCGACATCCGTGGCCTCTGGCGGCAGAAGGGCTGGCTCTTTCACGCCCGCTCAATCGGCCAACCTACACGGCGAGCAGGTTCGGCTGCTGGCCGACGGTGAGCCAGAAGATGCCATCGGGGAAGGCGCTCTGCACGGTGGGGTCGTGCGCCAGCGCGGCGGCGAGGACGGGCTTGCCGATGCCGCCCAGGCCATGCCTGCCCGCGTTCAGTGATGGCCAGGCGCGGTAAACCGTCGCCGAGCAGCGCGCCGCCTCAAAACATCCCTTGCCACGCGCCGCCGATTGCGGTTATTTTCATCGCGCATGTTCGCCGTTGAAAGCAAGTCCAGTGCGGCTGGGAGTTTCACCAGCCGTCCGTTGCCGTTGGAGAGCTGGGAGTTCATGCGCTCCCGCGAGTTCTTGCGGCGCTACGAAAGGATGCCTTGGATGAATAAGGCTGAGCTAATCGGAGGAATTATCTATCTCGATTCCCGCGTCACAGCCGCGCACGGCAGAGCGGATGGGATCATGCACGCCTGGCTCTGCACCTACGCTAGCCGCCACCCGGAAACTGAGGTGCTCACCAACGCCACCGTCATCCTCGACGCGGAGAACACCGTGCAGCCCGACGCCCTTTTGCGCCGCCTGCCCGAACACGGCGGACTCACCCGCGTGACCGACGGCGGCTACCTCGCCGGCCCGCCGGAACTCATTGTGGAAGTGGCCTCCAGTTCCGCCTCGATTGACCTGCGGGACAAACGGCGGGCTTACTGCCGCAACGGCGTGCGCGAATACCTGGTCTGGCTGATGGCCGAAGCGCACTTGGAATGGTTCTGCCTCGAAGAAGACGAATACCGCCCGCAACTGCCCGCCGCCGACGGCCTGCTCCACAGCCGCGTCTTCCCCGGCCTCCGCCTGCCCGTCGCCCCGCTGCTGGCCGGGGAAACCGCCAAAGTTTTGGCGGCTTTGGCGGAGCACGAACCGCCTAGATCCAAAGTCTAAATTACGGACTGACTACCTGTCACCGTGAAAACGGATCGAATTTACAAAGCGTGAGGTAGTTGCAAATATCAAGAACTGACTCCTTTACAACCAAGAACACTAATGAAAACGAATCAACTTATGACTAAGTTCGCTTCCGTTCTGAAACCAGTCTTGCCAGCCATCGCCGGCTTGGCCGTCCTGGCGACAAGTGCCCGCCCCGCCTTGGCCCAGTTCTCGGACTGGCGCGAGGAATACGCCTACACCTTGGGCGTGCAGGCCTACATTTACTACTTCCCGTGGCTCAATATGGCCCAGTACCGATGGCAATGTGTGACTCAACCTCCCACCTCGATTGCGTCGCCGTCCGCCCCACTGAACCAGTTCTGGCACGGAAGGGTTGTGATGGACGCCAGTTGGCAAGGCGGCGGCCAGGTGAATCCCGACTTGCTGTACTCGTTGGCTTGGATTGATCTTTCCCAGGAACCCCTGATCCTCTCCGTGCCCGCCATCACCAACCGCTACTTCACCTTCGAGTTGGTTGGCATGGACTCGGATAACTTCGGCTACGTGGGCCTGCGGACGACTGGCAGCGCCGGGGGCAATTACGCCATCCTCGGGCCGCATTGGTATGGCACCCTGCCTCCGGGAGTCACCGCCGGAACCCCGGGGAACGAACTGCGATCGCGGACTCCCTACGCCTTCATCGCGGGGCGCACCTTGGTGCGCGGGAAGGATGACGTGACGAACGTTTTCCAAATCCAGTCCCAATACAAGCTTACGCCACTGAGTTACTGGGGAACGACCAACGTGCCTCCGGTCAACACCAACGTGTTTCAGCCCTACGATACGAACCAGCATCCGCTGGCCGAGTGGATGACAATTAATCGCGCCGTGACCGAAAACCCACCGAATGTCCCCAGCCAACAAGGGTTGGTGGATTGGTTCACCGACATTGGCGTGGGTCCGGGGCAGGTCGTAACCAACATGGACGCGTTCACGCAGTCGGGGTTGAGGATGGCCGCTCAGGATGCGTATGCAATGATGCTTGATAACATTACGAGCGCCGGAAGCGGCAACAAATTCGTCAATGGCTGGTGGTACCCACCGCTGGATATGGGCCGCGCCGGCCAGTACAACGATTTCATGACACGGGCGGCCATACAGAGTCTCGTGGGCTGGTTTGCCAACGATCCGGCGGAAGCGATGTATTTGAGTTCCAACACCGATGTAGAGAAGCAATTCCTGTTCGCGACGAACCGTTATACCGTAGAGTTTCCGCCCAACGGACTGCCCAATGTCGGCGCTTACTGGTCTATAGCGCTGTACGACACAAACCACAATATGGTGTCGAATATTCTCAACCGCTACACTCTGGGCAGTCTGTCGTCGCCGCCACTGGCCACGAACGCCGACGGCAGTGTTACACTTTATCTGCAAACCGACTCGCCCGGCGCAGCCAAGGAATCCAACTGGCTGCCGACCCCGACCGCCGGCCGGTTCAACCTCCAAATGCGCAATTACATGCCCGGGGCCGACATCATGAATGAAACATGGGATCCGCCGGCGGTCCGGAAGGCTCTCCCGCCGGCGCGTCCAACCCTGCGAGCCGAGTTGGTGAACGGCAGCGTGAATGTGACTTGGGCGGACGCTGCGGGACTGTGGTTCCAGGTTCAGTATGCGACCGAACTTCCGACTGGCGGCGCGATTCCGTGGACAACGATGCCGGGGGAGGTCACCTCAACAAACGGCAACTACCGTTTCGCAGACGACTGTACAGCACCAATCAAACACTACCGAGTTCTGCGGATACCCTGAAGGGACTCTACCTGCATGAGCATAAAGGGGTCACCCATTAGCGTGAGCGGTCAAGAGGGAAAATAGATTTCCGTCAGCCAACTTCTCTTTTCTTAAAAGCTGTCTTCGCTTTTCCGGGCCGTGGCGGGCGGCGTCCTAACGGTCAGTCCGGTGCCAGCAGCGGAAGCACCTGCCGCCGATGCCGGCGGTAGCGGCAGAATTCCCTGTCCACCGTGGTTCTTTTAAAACTCCGTAGCCGCAGACGTGAGTCCGTGCCATGCTTTGAGATTCGCGCCGACTCACGTCGGCGGCTACGAGGTTTTGGAAGAGCTTTCAGCGTGGACACGCGGCAATCAGTGGCAGTTGGCTCGGCGTCCGTTTCACGGTTTCACCTTCAACTTTTCGGCGGCGGCGAGTTTGCCTGGTTGGTGTCGAACGTGGGGAATTCTCTCTCGCCCAGATGCAGCGCCGTGGCCACATGGAGCACGTCCAGGCTGCGATGGAGAAATTTCCAGAAGTTGTGGACGGCGGGGGTGGAAAAGAGGGCATCCTGAGGGAGAGAAAAGAAACCTGCTGCCATCCCAAGATGGCAGCGCAACCCTCAGGATACCTATGGAAGAG
>CAINDV010000654.1 GCA_903847485.1 uncultured Verrucomicrobiota bacterium | reverse complement strand
TCATCACCTACAGGCTTGCCCCTTCGGGAACCCGCAGGCCAATGCTTCACCTCAAAGGTGGGTGATTTTCACCCGCAAATCCCTGGCTGGTTTTGCCCGCAAACTGACAACCCCCATTGCTCACGAAACCATTGCCAACAGTAGCTGGCGGAGAGGGGGGGATTCGAACCCCCGGTGGCTTTTGACCACTCACGCTTTCCAGGCGTGCGCATTAAACCACTCTGCCACCTCTCCGCTGAGTGCGGCACCACTGTGGACCAGCCCTGCCGCAGACGCAACGCTTTTCCGCCCGCCGCCGGGCAGGAGCCGTCTGGGCCGGGGTGTTCGTCACCGGGGCCGCAGCAATCCCGGCGGTACGCCGCTCATCTTCGTCAGCATCTTCTGGAATTTGCCCATGTTCTTCATCATCCCCTGCATCTGGTTGAACTTGTTGAGCATAGTGTTCACTTCGGTGACGGTGACGCCGCTGCCTTTGGCGATGCGCTGGCGGCGGCGGGCGTTGAGGACGTGGGGATTCCGGCGCTCTTGCATGGTCATCGCGCAGACCATCCCTTCCATGCGGCGAAATTCCCCTTCCTGCTTGGTCAGGTCGTTGGTTTGAGACATCCGGTCGCCGCCGGGGAGCATTTTGACCACGCTTTCCAGGGAACCCATCTTGCGCAGGCCGCGCAGTTGCTCCAGAAAATCATCCAGCGTAAAGACGCCCTTGCGCATCTTCTCTTCCATGAGCTGGGCGTCTTCCTCATTTACCCACTCCTCCGCGCGCTCCACGAGGCTGACGACGTCGCCCATGCCGAGAATGCGGGAAGCCATGCGTTCGGGGTGAAACGGCTCGAAGTCCTCGAGCTTCTCGCCCACGCCGGCAAATTTGATCGGCTTGCCGGTGACGGCCTTGAGGCTGAGGGCCGCGCCGCCGCGGGCGTCGCCGTCGAGTTTGGTGAGAATCGCGCCGGTGATCTGGAGGGCGTCGTTGAAATGGGTGGCGACGTTGACGGCTTCCTGGCCGGTGGCGGCGTCGAGCACGAGGAGGATTTCCTGGGGCTTCACCAAGTCGCGGAGGCGGACTAGTTCCTGCACGAGTGGTTCGTCAATCTGGAGCCGGCCAGCAGTGTCGAATATGAGTGTGTTTCGGTTGTTGGCGCGAGCGAACTCAAGGGCTTCCCGGGCGATGGCTTGGACATCGGTCGCGCCGCGCTTGAGGAAGACGGGGAGGTCCAGTTGCCGGCTGAGGGTTTCCAGTTGGTCCATAGCTGCCGGACGATAGACATCGGCGGCGACGAGGAGCGGGGAGCGGCCCTGCTTGTGGAGAAGGCGGGCGAGTTTGCCGCTGGTGGTGGTCTTGCCGGAGCCGTGGAGGCCGACCATGAGGATCGAACTGGGATTGCCGGAGACATTTAGCGCGGCGTGGGTGTCGCCGAGCAGGGCCACCAGTTCGTCCTGAATGACTTTGATGATCTGCTGGCCAGGCTGGATGCTTTGGATCACCTGCTGGCCGATGGCCTTGACGCGGACTTGCTCAATGAAGTCGCGGGCGACCTTGAAATTGACATCCGCTTCCAACAGGGCGAGCCGGACTTCGCGGAGCGAGTCGGCGACGTTGGCCTCGGAGATTTTCCCGAGGCCGCGCAAGTTGCGAAAAGCCTGCTGGAGCTTGTTGCTGAGTGAATCGAACATGGCGGCAGGTTAGGGCGGAGGGCGGCGATTGACAAGGTTCGGGAGGAAACAACCGAGCCAGACGAAAAGTTTCTGGTCGCAGCCATGCAGCGGGGGCTTAACGCCAAGACATGGCGCGGCCACGCCGCAACCAAACTGCCGGGCATCCGCTTCAATGCCGAGGCCGCAGAGGTTTTCGCACAGGGTCGCAAAGGCAACGTGTTCTCGGCGGACCTCCGCGCCAACCATTGCGTCCTCGGCGTTAAAGAAATCTTCGCCGAACGCGACGAAGTTGGGAGATATACACCTGCGCATAACTAAAGCTACATGCGATTGAGCAAAGCCATGTCCAACGGGGCTTTGCGTAGCTTCTGACGTTTGTATCTTGGGGGGGGAAGGTGCCCTTTTGAGCGGTTTCCCGTTGATTTCCTGGCTTTCCTTGGGCATTATGCGCGCATTAGTAATGCACCATACGATCCGATGAAGCCTGTGTTCGTCCAGCGCGATTCCCGCAC
>CAINDV010000653.1 GCA_903847485.1 uncultured Verrucomicrobiota bacterium | reverse complement strand
GAACGCAAAGAAACGCACAGCGGGACAACGAGTTTGGTGGGTTCCGAACCATGCCAGGTTTTTTCCCGGCGGCCCAGCCCTACAGCCTTCTCTTTGTGCTCCTTGCGTTCTTTGTGGCAATTCAACTTCGGAATCCGGGTTTAACCGGGGCGGACGGGGCGGACGGGGCGGACGGATCGGCGGTGGCGGGACAACTTTTCCCGGTTGCCCGGCGCGGGACGGGAGGAAATTTCCCGGCTCGACTAGGCCGGGCGGGTCGGAAGGCTGGATTTGCTCGCCTTTCCGCGCGTGGCATCGGCATTGCTCCGCCGAGGAGGCACTGGTCCTATGATCGAAGCCCTTTTCAACCAACCGAACTACGTCGGTGCGAAAAAAATGCTGGAGGCTACCGTGCTCCGGCACGAGGCCATCGCCAGCAATCTCGCGAACTTGGAGCAACCGCACTATCAGCGAGTAGATCTTTCGCCGTCCTTCCAGCGGGAATTGGGGCGCGCGCTGGGGACGCGGGACGCCGCCCAGATCGCCAGCCTGAAGCCGCAACTGGCTGTGGATGCCCAAGCGGTGGCCGCCAACAAGGACGGCAACAGCGTCCGGCTGGAGCATGAACTGACTCAGCTCAGCCAGAATTACGTGCAGAGCACCTTGGAAAACCAACTCGTGACCGGCAGCCTCCTGCGCTTGCGCATGGCCATTACCGGCCGCTCCGCCTGAAATCTATGATCAACCTGCTGCCCGGAGTTCAAAGCACCACCGCCGCGCTGACCGCCGAACGCACGCGGCTCGACACCATCGCCCAGAACATCGCCAACGCGAACACCACGCGCGGCTTGGACGGCAAGCCCTACCAGCGCCAGCAGGTGGTATTCGAGTCGGTGCTCGACCGCGCCCGCATCAGCAGCGGGGTGGAGCCGCAGATGAGCGGACCGCGCGTCAGCAAGATTGAGCGGGACACCCGCCCGCTGCGCAGTGTTTATCAGCCGGGCCACCCCGATGCGAAAGATGGGATGGTCCAGATGCCGAACGTGAACATCCACGAGGAAATGGCCGACTTAATCGCCGCCAGTCGGACTTTTGAAGCTAATCTGGCTGTGCTCAAGACGGCCAAACAGATGACCATCCAGGCGCTCAGCATCGGCAAACGCTGAACTCCAGGCACCGCCCACCCGCTCACCCCGTATGAATCAACTCCCCGCCATTCGCGCCGCCTTTCCCACGCTGTCTTCCCTCCAGGCGATGCGGCCCGACGCCGCCAGCGCCGCCCGGGGGATTCGTCCGGGCGATCTGCGGGAGTTGACGCCCAACCTGGCGCCGACGAGTGCCCCCGAGGCCCGGCCGAGCGACGGCTCGTTCTCCAGCCTGCTCGGGCGCATGGTGTCCGAGGTGAGCCACAAACAGAGCGTCGCCGCCCAGACCGTCGCGGGCTTGCAGTCCGGCCAGCCGGTTACGCTCCATCAGGCGATGATCTCGATGGAAGAGGCCAGCGTATCGTTCACGCTGATGGCGGAGGTGCGCAACAAGCTGCTCGAGTCCTACCAGGAATTGATGCGCATGCAGGTTTGAGCGGGAAGTCCGAAGTCCGAAACCCAAAATCCAAATGACGAACGACCAAAGCATGACGAAGCCCGGAGCCAGCTACTCGCTGCACCAGCGAGAAGACGGAGCGTCAGGCTCGGCCCACCACCGACCGGTCGGAGGCGACACTTCGTCATTCATTCGTCATTCGAGCCTCACACTCCCCTAAATGAAACCCAACCTCGCCAAGCTCGGCCAGCAGTTGCTGCTCATCTGGAAGCAACTCGGCGTCAGCCAGCGCGTCAGCGTCAGCCTCGCCACCCTCGTGGTGCTCGCCGGCATCGTGGCGATGCTGGTTTGGTCCAGCCGCGTCGAGCAGGGGCTGCTTTACGGCAAGTTGCCCGACAGCGAAGCCTCCAAGGTAATGAGCGCCCTGGACGACGCCAAAATCCCCTACACCACCGGCCGCGGCGGCGGCGCGATCTACGTCCCAGCGGACAAGGTCTATTCCGCGCGCGCCATGCTCGCCGGCAAAGGCATCCCGCGTGGCGACGGCGTCGGCTTCGAGATTTTCGACAAGCCGAACTTCGGCATTTCCGACTTCATCCAGCGGGCCAATTACGTCCGCGCCCTCCAAGGCGAACTGGCCCGCACCATCGCCCAGATAGATGAAATTGACTCGGCCCGCGTGATGATCGTGTTGCCGGAAAACCGCCTGCTCATTGACAAGGACAAGCACCCCACCGCCTCCGTCTTCGTGCGCGTCCGCGGCAATTCGGCGCTGGCTCCGGCCGCCGTCAATTCCATCCGCTTCCTGGTGGCCAACTCCGTCGAGGGGCTGAAGGCGAACTTCGTCACGGTCATCGATAACCAGGGCAACGCCCTCTCGGAACCCGGCGAAGAAGATTCACTGGCGGGCGCGACCGGCAACCAGTTGGGCGCCCGGCGCAACCTGGAGCGTTACCTCGAAATGAAGGCGAAGAACATGTTGGAAAAAGTGCT
>CAINDV010000652.1 GCA_903847485.1 uncultured Verrucomicrobiota bacterium | reverse complement strand
CGCACTACCGGCGCGACGTGACCCTGGGCGAAGATGCCAACCGCACGGCCCATCGGCACGGTGCGGCCGTGCTGGCGAGCCTGCGCAACCTGGCCAACGGGATTTACGAACTGGCGCAGGAACGAGGGCGCACGGCGGTGGCCACGCTCAAATCCTGGTGCCAGCAACAGACCTTCACCACCGTCTGGCCGCTCCTGCAGCACTAACGGGAGAGGGCTGAAGGGCTCAACCCAGGCACCGCGGCCCGGAGCCCGCGCCGCGCCTGGCGCCAGCACTCTGTCCTGGTTTGGACTTTCATAGAACCCGCAGGAACGTCGGGTGCCGGCAGGGAGACAAAATCCCCCGGCACGCCGGTTCGCAGCGCCGGGTAAAGCGTCCAGGCGCCGCCACCGGCTGCGTAATCCCATCCCCAAATAGTGGCGAATCCGCCGCGCCGCCGCCCGCACTTTGTCGAAATTCCCGCTTGTCATCCGGGGTTTGCTGCGTAGTCTCTGTGGCTCCATTATGAAGGCCACCATTCATCCGAAATACGTGGACGCCGAAATCCGTTGCGCCTGTGGCAATGTGGTTCTCACGCGTTCCACCAAACCTGTCATCATCGTCGGTATCTGCAATGCCTGCCACCCGTTCTACACGGGCCAGCAGAAGTTCGTGGATACCGCCGGGCGCGTGGACAAGTTCCAGCAGCGCCTAGCCAAGACCAAGGCGGCGCAGGAAGCCGCCGCGGCCACGAAGACGAAGAAGAAGAAGTAGCCGTTTTCCCTTGCCCCGCCCGCCGGTGTTTCGACGCCGACGGGCGGGCTTTTTTTGGCCATGGACCTGCGTCCGCATATTGAGCGCTTCGCCCGGCGGTGGGCCGAGGTCGAGGCCGCGTTGATCGATCCGAGGGCCTTTGACCATCCCCAGCGTGCGCAGGAACTCTCCAAGGAATACGCACGGCTCAAGGAGCTTGTCGCCGCCGGCCAGGCCTTTCTCAAAGCCACCGCCGACCTCGCGGACAACCGCGCCCTGCTCCAGTCCGAGCCAGCCGGTTCCGAACTCGCCCAGATGGCGCAGGAAGACGTTGCCCGCCTCGAAGCCGACGAAACGCGCCTGGGCCGGGTGGTGCTCGCCGGCGTCCTGCCGCCCGACCCGGCGGACTCGCGCAACACCATCGTTGAAATCCGAGCTGGCACCGGTGGGGCGGAGTCGGCCCTGTTCTCCGCCGATCTTTACCGCATGTACAGTCGCTACGCCGAATCGCGCGGCTGGAAGATTGAGCCGCTGGATTCCAGCGCCTCCGATCTGGGCGGGTTGAAGGAAGTCATCTTCGGCATCAACGGCACGGATGTTTACAAGCGCCTCAAGTTTGAAAGCGGCGTCCACCGCGTTCAGCGCGTGCCGGCGACGGAAGCGCAAGGACGCATCCACACCAGCACTTGCACCGTCGCCGTGCTGCCCGAGGCTGAGGAGGTGGACATCGAGATCAAACCCGACGAACTCGACATCACAGTCTGCCGCGCCTCCGGCCCCGGCGGCCAGGGCGTCAACACCACCGACTCCGCCGTCCAAATCATCCACAAGCCCACCGGCATGTTGGTCCGCTGTGCCGACGAACGCTCGCAGTTGAAGAACAAAGCCAAGGCGCTGAAGGTGCTCCGCTCCCGCCTGCTCGAACGCAAGGTGGCCGAAGAAAACGCCAAATACGCCGCCCAGCGCAAGGCCCAGGTCGGCTCCGCCGAGCGCAGCGAACGCATCCGCACCTACAATTTCCCCCAGAACCGCGTCACCGACCATCGCATCGAGGTGACGCTCTACAACCTGCCGTCGTTCCTCGAAGGTGCCATTGACCCGATCGTGGAACCGCTGCTGGCCAACGACTTGGCCGAGCGCCTGTCCGCGCTAACGCTGTGAGTGGCGGAGCGATTCATTGAATGGTTGAGCACCACTATCATGCTGTGCGACATTTGTCATAGCCGTGAGGCGACGTTACACCTCACGAGTATCGAGTCTGGTGAGCGCCGCACCAAGCGCGATGTATGCAGCGTTTGTTTTCCCCCAACGCTGTCGGAGAAAGAAAGCGAGGAGATGTTCCAGAAGTTACTCGCCGAGAAAAGAAATCAGTCTGCCGCTCCGATGGAAAACGATGGCCCTGCCTAGCCAGCAGCCTGCACTGGATGCCGCAAGGCTGTCTTGTTTTCCCCTATCCCCATGTCCTCCCACCCGCAAGCTCTGATCTTCGACTTCGACGGCACTCTGGCCGACACCATGCCGCTCCATTTTCGCGTCTGGCAAGTGCTGGCGGAGCGGCACGGCTTCGTCTTCCCCCGCGAGCGGCTTTACGCGATGGGCGGCATCCCAACGCGCGACATCCTGAAAACGCTGCGCGCCGAGCAAGGCTTGAGTCTTGATCCCCTCGCCGTCGCGAAGGAGAAAGAGGAAGCCTACCTTGCCTTGCTGGACGAGGTGCTGCCGATCCCGGAGATTCTCGCCATCGCTCAGGCGCACGCCGGCCGGATGCCGATGGCCGTCGCGTCCGGCGGCACGCGCCGCATCATCGAGCGTGTGCTTCAACATCTCGGCATCCGCCATCTCTTTGCCGCCGTCGTTACCAGCGAGGACGTGGTGAATCAGAAGCCCGCGCCGGACATTTTCCTCGAAGCCGCCCGGCGGCTCGGCGTGCCGCCGCCACAGTGCCGCGCCTACGAAGACACCGAACTCGGCCTGGCCGCCATCCGCGCCGCCGGCATGGACGCGGTGGATGTGCGGACGCGGCTCCCGGAACCCGCGAATTAAGCCCGAAACCCGCCGGTCTGCGTGCCCCGCACAGGCAGGCTGAGTGCTTGGTTGGACCGGGCGCGAGACTTGGCCCAGAACCTAACCGCCGGCGGCGCTTCGTCATTCGGTTTTCGAGCTTCATTCGTCATTCGTCATTCGACTGCGGAGTTCGGGCTGAATGGTTACAACATTTGTATCCTCCTCAGTTTGCATGGGAGGCGATTCCCTGGGAAGCCAGGATCCTTCGTGTGAAAACCTACTGTTCGTGCTCACAGGCAAGGATTGGAGACGCGACAAGCATCGTAATTGCGCCCTGCCAAAAGAATCATTCTCTGGATGTTGTGGTAATGGCTGATGTCGTCAGTGACGCAAGGGGGGATCCATTTGGCACAAGCGACCCAAGATGCAGGGTTTATGGTTGGAAGATTGAATTATCTGGCGGTCGAACGTCCAGAGACCTCGCGAATTCGAGTCGCGTTATTCGGGAATGGTCCGCGCTAAAATAAAAAATGTTTCTGACGCTTGAGTTCACCGCCGCGTTTAGGCGACAATCCGTTGCCGACCAATACAGAAGGATTGCCCGACATGTTAAAATTGGTTCTGATTTCCGTCGCGCTGGTGATCCTCACGGGTTGTCAGCATCCAAAACCGCAATTTGAGCAAACCGCGCCGATGGTTGTCGCTGTGCCACCCGCCGCGACAACTATGCCGACGCCCCCCTCGACACCCGCGCCAGCTGCCACCCCGGTGGTTGCGCCCACTGCCACGCCGGCAGCCACGCCGCCGAGCGAACCGACGGCTGCGCCGAAGATTGAGTTCGACCCGACCCACGACTCCGAAATTAAGGAAGTTTTCCGCCTCGCGAATAAGAGTCAGTGGGAGGAAGCGCAGGAGAAATCGGCCGGGTTGCTTCAGTTAGATCCCAAAAACACCCGGCTGGAACGGCTGAATACCTGGGTGGTGCAGCAAGGCCAGAGGCGGCGTGACCAGGCCCTCGAAGACGAAATCCGCACCATTGATGCGAAGAATTCGGTTTACAATCCCAGCGTCCGCAGTCTGATCACCGAAAATAAAGATCGTGGCCTCCCACCGCGCAAAGACGTGCGCGACGCCGTTGACCTGATTGAGAACGCACCGTGGATTCCCAAGAGCTTCAGCACGACCATCCGCGAACAAGGGCCGCTATTTGATTTCGAGGCCGCCAAAGGCTCGATGGCTAAGGTGCTCGAGAAGGAGGTTTCTGTTCATCTCGACAACGTTCCGTTCGAAACCGTCATCTTGAACCTGAGCCAGTCTTCCGGGGTCAACATCGTCGCCGACAAAACGCTCCCTGCGTTGACGAACCGCCTTACCGTGAATCTCGACAAGGTCAAGCTCGGTGAGTTTCTTAAATACGTCGGGCGTAACTACGAAGTCCAGTTTCAGGTGGGCCAGGATCTCGTGTGGGTTATTGACGCCAAAGACCCGAAGCGGTTGATGGAGGAAACGCGCTTTTACAAGTTGCGAAAAGGATTTGTCTTGCCGGCGGCACTCGGGGCTACGGACATCACGCGGTCGTCCGTCACAGCAGGGCCGGTCACGACCGTCACCGAAAGCCAGCATTTCAAGAAATTCGTCAACGACGACGCGCCGACCCTACCGGCCCTGGAGCGCGCTATCACCAATCTCTTCACCGGCTCGAAATACATGATTGATTACGAGCGGAATTTGGTCGTCGCGCGTGGCTCGATCGAGCAATTGGACGTGTTGGAGAAGATCATCAAGGAGTTCGATGCCCCCATCCAACAGGTGCTTATCGAGGCGCGGTTCGTCACGCTGTCCAAAGCGGCGTTCCTGCAACTGGGGGTGTTGTGGGAAACGGGCAAGCAAGGGTCGAGCGCGCGACCTCCGACGGACTTCACCGGCCTGCTCACCGACACGCAGGCAAAAAACCTTGGCGTTGGCATTCAATACGCGTTCACGAACATCTTCGGTCAGGCAACCCTCACCGCCACCATTAGTGCGCTCGAACAAAGCGGCGAGAGCCAGACCTTGAGCGCGCCACGGCTCACCGTCCTCAATAATCGGCCGGCCACCATTAACGACGGCAAGGTGCAATACTATTACGAGGAGTACCAGGTCAAACAAACTGTGGGGCAGTACTACACGGCCTCATCGTTCGTCCCCAGCGGCAAGCCGACCAAGATCACGTCGGGGGCGGAACTCAATGTCATGGCCAGCATCGCCGGCGACGGCCGGCATATTCTCCTGGCGCTCAACCCGAGCGTCAAGACGGACGTTCAACTCGTGAACTACGCCACGCTCAGCGATTTCAATGCCGACGGCAAGTTGCAAAGCACCTTTGAAATCAAGCTGCCGCAATACCGCACGCAGGACCTTGCCACGCGCGTCGTGGTCAAGTCCGGCGAGACGGTCGCCATGGGTGGCGTGCTGGAACGGCAGACCACCGAGCTGGTCGAGTCCGTGCCCGTCCTCGGTAGCATTCCCTACATCGGCGTGTTGTTCCGCCGCCGCACCGCCGTAGACAACCCCCGCTATCTGCTCGTCTTCGTCACCGCCACCATCCTGAACGACTCCGGCGAAGGCGTCCTTTACGACGATGCCGCCGGCAGCAACCAACCCAAGTGACGTGACCCCCGTGCCTTACATCCTCAAGCCGCACGGAATCGAGCCGCCGATCCGCCGGGTGCTCGCGGTGGACGCCGGCAGCCGCTGTATCCGCCTGCTGCTGCTGGAAAGCCACTTTGGTAAACTTCGCGCGGTCCGGCAGGAGGCGCTTGACCTACAGGAAGAGGGTCTCGTTTCGGCCGATGAACTCAAGGCCCACATACAGGCCACGGTTGCCGAATGGGGCCGGCCGCCGCTCGTGCTGGCACTGCCGCAACAAATCGCCGTCTCGCAGATTGTGGATTTGCCGCTCGTACCCGACGCGGAAGCCCGCCAACTCATTGAAGCGGAAATCGTCAAATTGGGCGGCGTGAGCGAAAGTGTGATGGTTTACGACTTCGCCCGCGTGCCGATACTTGCGGAGCATCGCCAGAGCTTTTGGGTCACTTTTTGTCAGGAGGGCGAAATTCAATCCCGCGTCGCTCAACTCGGCCTCGACAGCCAGGAATTTCGCGAAATCACGACGGCCGGCAACGCGCTGCTCACCGCGTGGCACGCCGCCCGACCCGGGCACCGGGACGCAGTTCTCGTTCACGCCAGAGCGCAAAACACCACACTCGTTGTCATTCGCAATGGCGTAGGTGTATTCGCGTCGAGTTTTCCGATGGCAGGCGATTTTTTTACGCGGGCGATCGCACGGCTTGGACGCAGCACACCCCAGGTTGCAGAGGGGATCAAGCGCAGCACCAATCTCCTCGCGGGCGAGACAGTGCTGACTGGCTTCGCGGAAATCGTGGACGGTTGGGCTGCGGAACTAAAACGGCAGTTGAGCGAATGGCGCGGGCAACCTGGCGACCTCCCGGGCGACTTGATCGCCACCGGCGGCGTGTTTGAGCAACCTGGCTTGTGCGATTATCTCGCCCATCACGCTGGACTGAAATTTCAACCCTGGCCCGCCAGTAACGCGCTGCCGGTGTTGCTGCCGGCGAGGGGATTTGAGATCGCCCTGGGCGCGGCGTTGCAAGCGCTGGGGCAGGGCCTGCAACCCGCATCCTTGCTCCCGGCGAACCGGCGTGCGGCCTGGAAAAAACACCTGGGCCGGCAACGGTTGGAGTTTGCGAATGCCCTGCTGCTGGCGGCGTGTTTCGTGGCGCTCGCGCTGGGCATCTGGCAAAGGCTCGCGCTGGTTCAAAGCCAACAGGCGTTGACCACCAAAGTGCAAGCCGGCCTCGGCGTCGTGCAGACTAACAGCGCCTTGACCCGCGATCTGCTGAATGGTTACGACGAGCTGCGTCCCCTCTTTGAGCGCCAGCAAGCGACGGTGGACACCTTGCAGTCGCTGGCCCTGCTGCAATCGGCGCGCAGCAATCGCACTTTTTGGTGCGTGCTGATCGCCGACCAGCAAAGTTATTTTGCCCAGACGCCCACCCTCACGGCCACGAACAAACCTCCTGCCGGGGCGGCGGATGCTATGTTCGCAGCGTGGCCCCGCGAACTTGCCAGCGCGTCGCCTGCGCGGCCGGGACTGATCGCCGAACTGTGCGTGCCCGAGGATGCCGATGCCGCACGCAGCACGCTGAGTCTGGTGGTAAATAGTTTGCAGAAAGCGCCGGTGTTCGAGCGCGTGGATTTGCTGTCCGAAGATCTCCGGCGCAGTCTGGCGGACCCCAAGGTGATTCTGCCGGAGCGCCACTTTGCCCTCGCGTTGGATTTTGCCACGACGGAATTTCAAGCAGCGGCCACCAGGCAATTTCGTCCGCTGCCGCCGAGTCGTTGGCCGGCCAAAACCGGGCCTCTCCCTTGACCCTGATGCGACTCGATCTCGAAACCCGTTACCGTAGCATCCTCCCGCTCCTCGCCGGCGTGCTGGGGGCGGTATATTTGTTTGTGTTCGTACCGCTTGACCGCCAGGCCCGAAGTCTCGACGCGCCGCTGGAGAAAGCGTGGCGCCAGCTCGCCGCCGCGCTCGGCCAGACGAACGTCCTCAAGCTGGATTTCGTGGGGCTTACCAACCGGCTCAACGAAACCTGCGCCGCGCGCACGGCGTTGGAAATTGCGCGCCAACAGGCTCGGTCACGCGTCGAACTGGACGCCGTCTTGCGCGCACAGATCAGCGTACCGTTCCTGCTCGTGGATTACCAAAACGAAGCTGGCCGACGGATCGGCACGCTGGCCCGGCTTGCCAAACAGGAAAAGGTCGTGCTCGAACCCGCCGTACTCGCCGGCTTCCCGGAGCAGTCGGCCGACATGCAAGAGCCGGCCTTGCTTTGGGCGGAGCTGGCCTTCCTGGACAGTTTGTTGACCACGGCCATCAACGCGAAGGTAGCCACCATTCACTTCGTTGCCGCGCAGATGCCGCGGACGAATGCTGTGCCCGCGATCAACGGTCTTTCGCTCGCCGAGTTGCCCCTGCAAATTGAACTGACAGGCCCGATCGCCAATGTCGCCCGATTTTTGCAGACCTTGCCATTGCGTGCTGACGAAATCAAAGCCGCCGGGCTGCCGGCGGGGCCGGTGAACAAGCCTGCGCTGTTCATTGACCGGCTCGTGCTGCGCAAACAAGCGCCTGAGAAATTGGACGAAGTCCGCGTCTCGTTGCGCGCAGTGGGTTTTGTCTTTCAGAAATGAAACGAATTACGCCATGACGCTGTCGAGCGAAACCTTGAGAAGCCGCTGGTTTTCTGCCGGCCTGCATGCGGGACTGTGGTTGCTGCTCTTGCTCGTGGTCTTCGAGCGTGACAATAGCAGGCACGCGCCACGGTATCGTGAGGCGGTCGCTGATTCTGCCGCCGTGACCACGCCGGTGCCGGTGGCGCAATTGAAACGACTTTTCGCACCGACGGACTATCCAAAAAACGTGGTGGATCCCGACGCCCTGAACCTGTTTGCGACCTCGCATTTCGTTCCGCCACACACTTCCGCGCCGCCCCCCCCGCCCCCGCCCACGACGCAGAAAATCGAACTGACTTACCAAGGTTACTATCGCACGGGCGACGGGCCGAAATACGCGCTCCTGCGGCTGGGCGAAAAGTTCGTCGGCATTCCGGTGGGCGGCCTCGTGGTGACGAATTTGTACGTGGTGGACGCGGCCCTGCAAACTCTGACGCTGACCAACACCGCAGTGCAGACCAATGTCCTCACCTTGAACACGAAGCAAGTCGTCGAAGTGCCCCTCAAATGACTGCTGACTCCGGCTCAACGCAACGCGAAGTGGGTGACTTGCTGGTCGAGCAGGGCAAGCTTACCGCGCCCCAACTCGAACAAGTGCGCCGCCGCCAGAAACGGCTCAACCTGGCGCAGCACCGTGCCCTCGTGGACCTGAATTTCGTGTCCGAGGAGGACACCTGGCGTGCGCTCGCCGAGGTTAACCACTTTGAATTCGTTGACCCGTCCACCATCGAACTCAAGCGGGAAACGCTGGAGTTGGTGCCCATCAAGCTCATCTTCCATTACCACATGTTGCCGATCGCAGGCGATGCCAAGGCGCTCACGCTGGCCTTCAGCGAACCGCCGCGGCAAATGGAAATGGGTAATCTCCGACTGCTGCTTAACCAACGCCTCCAACTCGTGCTCGCTACGCCGAGCGCGATTCACGCGGTCATCAAGAAACATTTCGGACTCGGTGCCGAGACAATTCAAAAGTTGCGCGAGGAGCGCGGCGGGGCAGACCTCGACCGCGAGATTGTTTTTGACGTGCAGGGCAAGGAGACCGATTCCGCGATTGAGGCGACCATCTCGGCATTCGTAGACCAGATTTTGCAGGAGGCGCTGCGGCTGCGGGCCACGGACATTCATCTCGAACCGTATGCCAATGCCATTCGCCTGCGCTACCGCGTGGATGGCATTTTGGAAACCGTGCCGGTGCCGGCGGACATGCGCAATTTGCATCTGGCCGTCGTGTCGCGGCTCAAAATCATGGCCGGGCTGAACATTTCGGAGAAACGGTTGCCCCACGATGGCCGCATCGCCATGAAAACTGGCGAGGAGGAGTACGACCTCCGCGTTTCCATCATGCCGACGAAACATGGTGAGGCCGTGGCCCTGCGCATTCTGGGCCGCCAGAACCTGTTCCTCGATCTCGGCCAGCTCGGCATGGAGCCGGAGCACGAAGCGGTCTTTTCGCAACTGACGCAACTACCGCAGGGCCTGGTGTTGCTCACCGGCCCGACCGGCAGCGGCAAGACCACTACGCTTTACGCCGCCCTCGCGCAGGCCAACGACGAAGGCCGCAAGATAATCACGTTCGAAGACCCCATCGAATACCAACTCGATGGCACGGTACAAATCCAGGTGCGGGATCAAATCGGCCTGACCTTTGCCGCCGGATTGCGCTCCGTGCTGCGTCACGATCCCGACGTGGTGCTCGTGGGCGAGATTCGCGATTTCGAGACGGCGGAGATTGCCATTCGCGCGGCGCAAACCGGCCATCTGGTTTTCTCCACCTTGCACACCAACGACAGCATCAGCTCGGTCACGCGCCTGTTAGAAATGAAAATCGAGCCGTATCTCGTCGTCGCCTCGCTTGTGTGCAGCATTTCGCAGCGGCTCGCGCGGCGCATTTGCCGTCACTGCGCGGAAGCGGACCCGGCCATCGCGCCCAGCGTGTGCAAGGAAATGGCCGCCGCGCTGGGGCTGGAATCCGGCGCGGTGCAGGCGCGGCGCGGGCGCGGTTGCGTCGAGTGCAACCAGAAGGGCTATCGCGGTCGCGTGGCCATTTACGAAATGTTCCTGCTGAACGAAGCTATCGCCGATCTCATCCAACCGGGGGTCAAGACCAGTCAACTCCGGGACACCGCGCGCAAACTCGGCTGGCGTTCGATGCGCGAAAACGCCTGGCTAAAGGTGCAGGGCGGGTTAATCCCCATCTCGGAGCAGGAACGCTGGACGCGGATGATTGACCCGGGGATGCTCAAACTCCGCTGAGGTTTAAAGCATAGAACCCAGAGGCTCTTTCAAAAGTGGGTTCTTCCGGCAAGTTTGTTCCTGGCACGATAATGCACCAGGCTTCAGGTTCTTGGACCGGCCCGGGCCGGAGCGGCGCATGGAGCGGAAGGGGAACACTGCCAGGCCTGCCCGTTCCGAACATTATTCTCAAAGCCGCCCGGCGTCTTGGCGTGCCGCCGCAACAGTGCCGCGCCCACGAAGACACCGAACTGGGCCTGGCCGCCATCCGCGCCGCTGGCATGGATGCGGTGGATGTGCGGACGCGGCTCCCGGCTCCCACGTTTTGAGCGACGGAGCCGACCTACCCAGCCAGTGGTAGGGCGAGGCTCCTGCCGAGCCGTGCGCCGCAACTGCCTGGATACGCTCAGGGCTGTTCAGCCACTTCGCTCGCGGCGAGGCGCTGCTTCTCCTTGCGCTCCCAATACCACGCGATCCAAACCGTGATTTCGTAAAGGATTTGCAGCGGGATGGCCATGAGCACCTGCGTGATGACTTCGGGCGTCGTCAGGATGGCGCCGAGCGTGAAGTTGAGGACGATGACGTAGCGCCGCGCATTGGAAAGGATGCGGTAGTTCAGCACGCCAATCTTCACGAGTACCAGGATGACGACCGGCATTTCAAAGCCCACCCCCATGCCGAGCATGAACTTGGAGACAAAGCCGATGTAATCTTCCGCCCGCCATTGGGGCACCGCGAAGCCGAGCCAGTTGCTGTATTGCACGGAAGCCGTCAACGCCACCGGCATCAGGCCGAAGTAGCAGAACGAGACGCCGATCATGAACAGCCCTACACCCCAGATCATGCCGCTGTAGGTGTATTTCTTCTCCCGCATCCGCAAGGCGGGGAAAATGAAGGTGGCGATGAAGTAGATGATGAAAGGGGCGGAAATGACGATGCCGGCGTAAATGGCCACGCGGAAGGCGACGATAAAGCCTCCAGCCGGGCTGAGGTTGATGAGCTGGATGTCGAGCCGATCCGCCGCCGTCGCTGCGGCCGGGGTGTTGGTTTCAAACTGGACCCCCAGCATCCAAGCGCCGTTGGTACCGTAGGGCATCGGCTCGATCCGGAAGGCAAGAGATTGATTCGTGCCGCCAGGAAGGCGGCTCCGTTCCTCCGCGCTCACCTGGAAACGACCGAGTCGGTTGGTGGAGAAAAAGACGCTGACGAACTGGGGTTGGTCAGGCTGGGAACGCTTCTGGAACAGCCAACTGGTGAGCTTCCATTGGCCCAGTGGAGTGTGGGCCAACCGTCCCACGACCGGTTGCGCCAGTTCGTCAACGTAGGCGCTGGTGGTGGTTTTGGCACGCTCCAGAGGCCACTCCAAAACACGGACGACCACCGGCCCGCCGAGTAGGCAGAGCACCACCGATACACCCAAGACCGTCAGGCACTTGATGAGCACCCAACGAAGATCTTCGAGGTGCTCGAGAAAGGTCTTTATCGGGCCGCCTTCGTCAACTGGCTCAGTAGGTTCGGGGCGCGCTTCTTCGCTCTCGGTGGGCATGAGCAGGCTGGAAGCGGAGGGCGGGTCAGGCTTTCTTCTCGCCGAATTGCGGAGCGACGGCGGACGGCTCGGCAGGCGTGGTCTCGGAGGCGCGCTTGGCTTCGATCACGTTGCGGGGCGCGGAGTAAGGGGCCTCGTTCGTCGAGTTCTGGATCTCGTCGGTGACTTCGCGGGTAGCCTTCTTGAATTCCTTGATGCCCTGGCCCATGCCGCGCGCCAGTTCCGGCAGTTTCTTGGCACCAAAAAGGATGAGGACGAGGGCGAGGATCAGGATGATCTCGCCGCCGCCGAGGTTAAGGAGTCCGAAAAATGTGTTCATAATGTATTTTTGACTGGCAGGAAACTAAGCCGGGACTGGCTCCGAGTAAAGGGCCAAAGCCAGCCCCGGCGGGTTCACCACGGGCGCGACCGGATCACGGAGGCGAGAGCAGCACGAAATCGTCGCGGCGGTTCTGCGAGTAGGCGGCTTCGGTTCGGCCAGTGTCCACCGGCTTGTCCTTGCCGTAGCTGAGGGTTTCGATGCGGTCGAACGTGATACCGAGCTTGACCAATTCCTCGCGAGCAGCCAGCGCCCGGCGTTCACCGAGGGCGCGGTTGTATTCCTCCGTGCCGCGGTCGTCGCAATTGCCTTCGACGCGGACAGCATCCGTCAGGTGCATCTTGAGGTAGCTGGCCACGTTTTCGAGCTTGGACAGATCGCCCTTCTTGACGACTGAACTGTCGAAGGCGAAATGGATGGTTTCGGCCTGGAATACATCCCTGGCTTCCTTCCAGCCGACGTGCCCGCGGACGTCGCCCTGGCCAACGCCGCCGGTGAACTTGGGATCGTTGGGATCCAAAACCGTGCCGGTGGTGGTATCCAGCTTCATCGGGTCCGTGGGCGGCAGATCCTTGGGATTACTGGTCTTGGCACCAGGCATCGGCGTGATCATGCCGGGTTTCTTTTTACAGCCGGAGGCCACCGCGCAGGTGAGCGCGAGTCCGATGGTCATTACGTTAAAAAGCTTCGTCGTGTTCATAGTATAGTTATAGGAGGTTTGCGGTTAATTTATTTGGCCCAAGAGGGCTGCGAGCCGGAAACCCGGCGCACATCCTTCACTTGTTTCGTCGGCACGTCAAGCAAAGACAGGCTACGGCCGCTGCTGCCGCGCCGAACGAAAATGAGATTCCGCGAGTTGGGCGCCCAGGAGGCGTCCTCGCCTTCGCAGAGCGTCGTGGCGCTGCCGCCCGTCGCCGGGACGACGCAAACTTGGAAGCCGCCCATCTGCGCGGTAAAGGCGATCCATTTGCCGTCGGGCGACCAATCTGGCTCGCTAGGGCTGGAAACGCCGGCGGTGGAGACGGTCTGCGGCTCGCCGCCGGAGACGGAGACTTTGCGCAGGACACGGCGGTCTTTGACCTTCGTCGCGTAGCAAATCCACTGGCCGTCGGGCGACCAGCAGGGCGAAGATTCGTCTTCCCGCGTCCGGGTCAACTGGCGCAGGTTGCTGCCATCGGCGTCGCTGACATAAACATCCGGGCTGCCGCCTTTGCTGAGAATCATCGCCACCTTGCGGCCGTCGGGCGACGGCGCGGCGCTGGAGTTCAGGCCGGGGAACTGGGCGAAAACGCGCCGCGAACCAGTGCCCAAGTCGTGGTAGAAGATGTCCGGGTTGCCGCGCTTGTAGGAGGTGTAGTAGAGCGCCAACCGGCCCGGCACCCAGGCGGGCGCGGCGACGAGCGCGCCGTCTTGCGTCACGGCTTTGGCGTTGAAACCGTCGTAGTCGGCGGTGGCGATCTCGGTGCGGCCAGCCTGTTCCGCTTTGTAGGCGATGCGGGTTTGCGCGATGCCCTTGCCGTGGTCCGGCAGCAGGGAGACGACATCGTCCGCCAGCGCGTGAGCTTGCCGCCGCAGCGTGCCGCCGGTGTAAGCCTTGCCTAGCAACTGCGCCTTGCTGACGAGGTCAATCAAGCGCCCTTCGATGCGGCCGTTGTTGCTGCCGGTGACCTGGAATTGCGCCGTCTCCACGGGCACGATCTTGCAGCCCATGACTTCCAGGTCGAAGCGCAACACTTGGTCCGCCTCGCCACTGAAGCCGCTGATGGCGATGAGCGTAGGCTTGGCGTTCAGCGTCCAGGCGTCCTTGCTGATAGTGATGGTTTCCTGCGCACGAAGGGCGGTTCCGGCGCTGAGCAGGGCGCAAATGGCGGCGGCGAGGCAAAGGTGTTTCATGGCGATTATCCGAGCAGTCTCTTGGCTTTCAGGTTGAAGTTGATGTTGTAAGTGCGCTGTTCGTCTTTGGCACCGGCGGGAAACGGCTTGATGAAAGTCACGCGCTGCAAGGTCCGCAGCACCGAGGCGTCAATCTGGGCGTTGCCGGAAGGTGTGGTAATGCGCGACGAAATCACCGAGCCGTCGCGGGCAATCGTGATGCTGACGGTGGCGGTGGCTTCTTCGTCGGTAACGGATTGCGGCTCAATCCAGGCGTGGGTGTAAACGCTCTTCACCACCTGCCCGTAGTTTGCGTAACTCGGCCCGCCACTGTCGGGGCCGGGGGTGTCGAGCGAGGTCGCACCGGAAAGATTCTGCCGCAGGTTGCGGGCGGTGCTGCTGAACTCCCGGCTCCGGGCGCGCGGATCAGGCTCGTCCTCGCTGGTGGCTCTCGTGGTGGGCTTGGCCGGCTTGGTGCTGGAGTTGCGCACTACCTGCGTCAGGTTGACATCGGGAAGCTTCTTCTTCGGCGGCGTGGTTTGCGTGAAATCTGGATCGGGGGACTTGGGCGGCGTGACCGGCTCAGGTTTGACTTTCTCCGGCTCAGGCGTCCTATCTACCGGTCGCGGCTCTGGCAACTTGACTTCCGGTTTCAGAGGAGGAGTCGGTTCAGGTAGTTTTTCCGGTTTTACTTCCACCTTGGGAGGTTGCGGTGTGGGCGCAGACGCGGGGGGCGTGACGTTCGGGGTGCCGACGCGAGAAAAGGGTTTGTCCGTAGTGGTGTCGGGAATGATGGTCAGCACATCGGACTCACTCAGTTTGGTGGGCAAAGGCAAGAACGCCGGCCCGATTACCAAAATAGCGAGTAGGAGCGTATGGCCAGCCGCCGCGCCAAAGAGGCATTTCTTGTCGGTGTGGTTCATTGGGTTTTGGGCGGTTCGGTGCGCAGCGAAAAGCGCGTTATGCCGTTGCGCTGACACCGGTCAATCACCGCGTAAAGATATTTGTTGAAGCCATTTTCGTCAGCCCGAATGAAGACGACGGTGTTCGGGTTGGCGCGGTTGGCGGAAACCAGACTTCGCTCCAAGTCCTCCAGCGAGATGCGCTTGCGGTCGAGGTAGTAAAAGCCCGTCGCGCTGATTTCCACGGTGCGGACATCGGACTTGGGCAATGGCTTGTCGGGCCGGCCGCCGCCGGGGAGCTTGAGCGAAATGCTCTGCTCAATCAGCGGCGTGGTGATGATGAAGATGATCAGCAGCACGAACGCCAGATCCAGCAGCGGCGTGATGTTGATCTCGCTCAGCGTCACCAAATGACTGCGTTGGGAAAAGCGGCGCATGGTCAATCAGTCGGCGCAACGCGGATGACCTCCGGCGCGACGGCCGGGCGGAAGGGAATCGCCGGTTCCACCGGGACAGCGATTTCACGCGGTTGGTGCAGGGCGGGAGCCGTGGACTCCATTTCTTCGTCCTGCAGATACTCGGTTTCCATCTTGGAGACGAGTTCCTGGGCGAAGTTGTCCAGTTCGACCGTCAACGTGCGCAGGGTATGCACAAGCCAGTTGTAGGCGAACATGGACGGGATGGCCACCAGCAGGCCCGCGACGGTGGTGATGAGCGCCGCCGCCACACCGGGGGCCATGGCGGTGAGCGAAGCGTTGTTCTGCTGGGCGATGTGGCCGAACGTGCTCATCACGCCCCAGACCGTCCCCAGCAGGCCCAGGAACGGGCCGCCACTCACGGCGATGGCCAGCAAGATCAAGCCCGACTCCAGCTTCAAGGATTCCTGCGCGACGGTGTTTTCGAGGGAGCGTTTGACGTGCTCCATGCCCTTGATGGAGATGTAGCGGCGGCGGGCACTGGTCTTGGGTGATTTGAGGCGGGCGTCCAGCTCCAAGCTGCCGGCCTGATAGACGGCAAAGAGAGGGCAACCTTCGGCGGCAATCCGGCGGTCGAACATATCCAGCACATGGCGCTGGGTGCGGAACTCGGAGGTGAAGAAGACGTTCAGCTTACGGGCACGGGCCATCTGCAGCGCCTTGGAAATCAGGGTTGTCCAGGCGACAATGGAAACGATCAGCAAGACAAAGATAACCGCTTTGCCTTCGACCGTAGCCTTACCCCAGATGTAAACCAGTTCCATTTCACTGGACTGGCCACCTGCGGCGGCGAACATGCACATTAAATTCATTTGACGCTTCTCGGTCTTGGCGGTGAGGAACCGATCGCCCAAGCGCGGTAGAAGGTCAACAGCCTCTACAACAAAGCTGACGCATGATCCAACTACCTCCGCCGAAAGGCAAAACTTTTTGCAACAAGTTATCCACAGTCAGCGCCCCCCCTCCCCCGCGATTTCGTGAATGGAGCGCAATCCGCCGTTGGCGCACAGTAAGGGCCGCAGCGACGGCGGAGTCAAACAGGATTTGACCGTCGCCAGAAACCCGTCCCAGCCGCAACCGCTATCCGCCGGGCTGCGCGACTGGCTTGCGGAAGGCCGTCGGCGTCTTGACCGGACGCTCCCCGCTGCGCTCTCCCCGTTGGACCTCTGCCATTTAGTTAAGCGATTGATGAGGAATTGTATGTACAACGTATTTACAATGTGTGCAGGGAGTGGCCTTGCCAACACCCTGTGCGGCTATTCCCGGTTACTTAGGGCCGTTGATCGACCAGTTGCGCGCCCGCCTGGGCGATCCCGACTTCGTGGCCTGGCACCGGCGTTGCACCAGTGACTTCACCCGCCAACGCAGCCTGACTTTTCCGGCCGTGTTGCTGCTCCTCCCCCAGAAAACCGGCCAGTCGGTCCAGCGCCATCGGCGCGAGTTCCTCGCCGCCTGGCTCGCCGAACCTGGCGTGACCGCCGTCATGGCAGGGGCCTGGCCCCAGGCCCGCGCCAAGTTCAAACACACGGCCTTCGTGGAACTTAATCAAGACGTGCTGCTGCCCTTGGCTTATGCGCCCGCACAGGCCGCTCAGCGGCGCACCTGGCAGGGGCATCGCCTGCTGGGGGTGGACGGTTCCGCGCTGCGCCTGCCGGCCACCGCCGCCCTCTTGCGCGTCTTCGGCACCAAGACGGTGACTAATCAGGGCGGAGCCACCGGCACCTGTTACCCGGAAGCCCGGATGAGCGTGCTCTACGACTTGCTCAATGAGTTGGCACTGGACGCCCGCTTGGAACCCGGCGCGGTGGGCGAAGTGGACCTGGCCCGGCAACAAGCAGTTCAACTCCAACCCGACGACCTGCGCCTGTGGGATCGCGGCTGCACCGGGTTGGTCCTGCTGGCGGCGGTGCGGCACCAAGGTGCTCACTTTCTGGGCCGCGGTTCGCGGGCTTCGTTCCTGCCAGCCCAAGAACTATTCCGGCGGAACCGGGCCGGGCGAGCCTCGTCACGGGACGCTTCGCGCCGGAGGATCAGCGCGCCGAACTGCAGCGGCGGGGTTGGCCCACCCGGTTGCGCGTGCGCTTTGTCAGTGTGCGGCTGCCCACCGGGGAACTGGAGGTGCTGGTCACCTCGCTGCTCGACGAAACAACCTATCCGACGGACGACTTCCTGGAATTGTATCACTGCCGCTGGGGTCACGAGACGTATTACGGGCGGCTCAAAGGCCGGCTGGATCTGGAACCCTGGAGCGGGGAAACCGAGGCGGCGGGGCGCCAAGACTTCTGGGCGACGGTGTTCCTGGCCAACGTGGAGAGTGTGCTCAGCCAACCGGCCCCAGCGCAGTTGCAGCGCCTCAGCGCCACGCGCCAGCACCCGGTGCCGGTGAACCGGGCCGACAGCTTCCATGCGCTGAAGGCCCGCGTGCTGGACCTCTTGGCGGGCGACACCCCGGCCGAGGACGTGATCCGGCAGTTGCAGCAGTGGTTTGCGGCCCATCCCGTCAGCGTGCGCCCGGAGCGCCAGGCGCCGCGGCGTGCGCCTTCGCTGGCACGCTCCTACCAGTTTCAACGCCACGTCAGAAAGGCCGTTTACTAACCAGCCTATGCCTAAACTAAATTGGAGTGCCCCGATGGGGGGAGGGCCGGAGTGAGGGGTCGCACGCCAATTCCTCGCGCCCATCCTAGCCAAAGCTGCGGGTCAGGATGTGTGAGCCTCCTTACGTCGGTTCCTACAGGACTTTGATAGAACCGCTTGCGAATGCGCCGACGGCGCGGCGGCTTTTGCTGGGCTTTGCTCCGGGCTTGGCGTAGAAATTGGTCGGCATCTTCGACGGCATGAAGAAATCACTTTCCATTTTCCTCTGGTCGCTCGTGGCGTTGGCGGGCGCGCTGGCTTACGCCACGATGGCGCTGCGGCGCGGTGAGCCGTTGAATTCCGCTACCTGCTGCTGGCAGCGCAGCGTGCCGCGCTTGTCGGAGGCGGAGTCGCTGTGGCGGATCGTGCGAGAGGCGGAGCGGGGTTCGCTGGAAACGGCCCGGGGCGCCGCCGAGCAGCGGTTGCAGGGGCGAAGCGAAATCATTCCTTGAGCTGTAATGTCGGGCGGCACCCATCGCATGAGCCACATCACAAAAGATGAAGTCGCACGCCTGTTCGGTCACCGGCTTACCCTCATCCACGAGACGGCAGTGCAGCGCCTCCAATTCTGCGCGAAAGGCAGCGTCCTGGCCACGGTGGGCACCAAGAACGGGCCTATCTGTGCTCCACTCTGGACTTGGTCGCTTACGGGAGATGGTCGCCTGCTTGTGTATGGCGAGAAGCGATTCCTGTGGATTCTTTGGTGGGTTCGCGACCGCATCTATTTTGAGTGGACGAGTATTAGGTTTGACGGGGCAACCTTGACGGTTGAGTCTCCTTGAGGAGCGAGCTCCTATGACATTCAAACCCTGCCAGCTTGAACTGGATCAGCCGCCCAACGATGCGCGTGCAGCGAACCCCGCGATGACCGCTCTGTTTCATGCCGGACGCCAGTGGCGCGGGGTCGCTGACGCGCGACGTTAGGCGGCGAGAAGTCCATGAGCGCAAGCGAAGTCTCAACACACACACCAGAAGCGGACGAGTGGTCGTGTCCGGCATTGGATCGCGTCATCGCTCATGGACTGTGCTGGGAGTGCTGCTTCGCGGATGGCGGCGGTCCCACCGACACTGCCGGCTGGCTTAAGAAATGGATCGTATCCTCTGGCCGGTTCGCGTCTATGGCGGAGTTCCATCGAGTGTGCGCTGCTTGTATGCACTGCCAGTGGTCAAAGTCATGACATGAGAGCAGCGCCCAACAAAACCAATGGACCGAACGCGGGCGGGCCGCGTCAGTTTCCAATTCGGATGCCACTGGCCGCCCGCGTCCGTCAGTTCTGACTTTAGGCGTCATGGACATCCATCACGGTCATGAGCACTACTGGACGACGTTTGTGGAAGACGCCAAGGAAGGTTACGTGGGATTCAAACTGCACCGCGAGCGATTCGGTCGCGCTGCGGTTGTCGGCCAGACTCTCTACTGGGACGGGTCAGGATTCGCGTTCGGCACCTGCGACGGCGAGGATGTTCCCTTCGAGATTGTCGAGGCCGCCATCGCAGAGGCCAAGGAAAGGATCAAGCTCGCATGATGACGCCTAACCAGCAGGGTGGAGCGAACGGGAGGCAGCCGTTTAGCTCAGAGACCAATCGGACGCCAGCGGCGGTTGCCTCCCGTCGCTCACCCTGGACGTTCAAATGAAACCTCAAATGGACACGGATGAACACGGTTTGAAGCGGAGAACAAGTTCCGACTGGCCTTCCGGGGCCTCTCCAGGTTGTCGGTTGGAGCTGCCTCTGGCCCACGCGCCAACCGCCGGAGTGCGCCCGTCACGGGCGCAGAAACGTTCTTCCGGCAGTCCGTCCGCTGGCTTACGGATGCTTCTGCGCCCGAGACGGGCGCACTCCACCGACAACCTGCACTACCAGTCTTCAACGGCATGAAAAAATCACTTTCCATTTTCCTCTGGTCGCTCGTGGCGCTGGCCGGCGCGCTGGCTTACGCCGTGATGGCGTTCCGCCGGGGCGAGCCGTTGAATTCCGCCTACCTGCTGCTGGCGGCGCTGTGTTCTTACGCCATCGGCTACCGGTTTTACTCCAAGTGGATCGCCGCGCGGGTGCTGGCGCTGGATGATCGCCGCGCCACGCCGTGCGAGGTGCATGATGACGGCAAGGATTTCGTGAAGACGAACAAGTGGATCGTCTTCGGGCATCACTTCGCGGCCATCTCTGGGCCGGGGCCGCTGGTCGGGCCGGTGCTGGCGGCGCAGTTTGGCTATCTGCCGGGGGCGCTGTGGATCCTCATCGGCTGTGTGCTGGGCGGGGCGGTGCAGGATTTCGTGGTGCTCTTCTGCTCGATGCGGCGGGACGGAAAGTCGCTGGGGCAGATGGTGAAGGAGGAATTGAACACCACCGCCGGGCACATCGCGATGGCGGCCATCCTGGCGATCATGGTGATCTTGCTGGCGGTGCTGGCGTTGGTGGTGGTGAAGGCGCTGGCGGAAAGTCCGTGGGGCATTTTCACGGTCGGCGCGACGATTCCCATCGCGATGTTCATGGGCGGCTACCTGCGCTACTGGCGGGTGGGCAAGGTGCTGGAGGCGTCGGCTTTCGGCGTGGTGCTGCTGCTGCTGGCGGTGTGGGGCGGCAAGCTGGTGTATGAAAACGAGACGTGGTCGCGCTTGCTGGGGCTGCGGGACATCACGCTGGCGTGGGTGGTGATCGCCTACGGGCTGGCGGCAAGTGTGCTGCCGGTGTGGCTGTTGCTGGCGCCGCGCGACTACCTGAGCACCTTCATGAAGCTCGGCACCATCGGGGCGCTGGCGGCGGGGATCTTCTGCGTGCTGCCGGATTTGCAGATGCCGGCGCTGAGCCGCTTCGTGGATGGTTCGGGGCTGGTGGTGGCGGGGAAGGTGTTTCCGTTTTGCTTCATCACGATCGCGTGCGGGGCGATTTCTGGCTTTCACACGATGATCGCCAGCGGCACGACGCCGAAGCTGGTGACGCGGGAGGGTTACGTCCGGCAGATTGGCTACGGGGCGATGTGCCTGGAATCGCTGGTGGCGATCATGGCGTTGATCGCCGCCTGCACGCTGGATCCGGGCGTGTATCTGAGCATGAACGTGAAGGGCGAGGCGGCGGCGACGGTGGCGAAGGTGAGCGCGCTGGGCTTCCCCGTGACGGTCGAGCACATGGAAACGCTGGCGACGCAGGTCGGCGAGAAGACGCTGTTCGGTCGCACCGGCGGCGCTGCGACGCTGGCGGTGGGGATGGCGCAGATTTTCTCCAAGGCGGTGAACGGCCGCTGGCTGGACCTGTGGTACCACTTCGCGATCATGTTCGAGGCGCTGTTCATCCTGACGACGCTGG
>CAINDV010000651.1 GCA_903847485.1 uncultured Verrucomicrobiota bacterium | reverse complement strand
GGAAATGTTTTATGACTTCTCGCATGGGTTTCGGCCGGGACGCTCACCCCAGCAAGCCTTGGAAACCTTCTGGCCGGAGGCGACCGGACTGGGCGTGCGCTGGGTGCTGGAAGTGGACAGCCGGAAGTATTTCGACAAGGTGCTGGGGCGCAAACTGGACGGGCACTATGCCTGCTACGAGATTGCCGGCCATGGGCGGAGCCGGGAAGCGGTGCGCACCGGGACGCAGAAGCGGTGGTACCAATGGCGGCGGCGGCGCCGGCGGGAACCTGGGAGCCAGACGTGGGCGTGGATGAACCGGATGCGGGAAAGCCGCTCGTCCGGTTCTGTGGGGGAGCCGGTGGGCAACCACCGGCTCTACCCGGAAGGCTGCCAATTGGCGGGACTGACCCCTTTACGCTGCTCGGCCCGAAAAAAACTGAAAACCGTTGACAGCGCAGCCTCTCGTGGCCATATTTGGTTCGTGATCGAACCGGCTGGGGACCAATTCTCCCTGAACCGCGAGCGTCAAGAAAACAGTTTCCCATCGTTTATGAAGAAGTTAATGACAATGTTTGCGGCAATGACGCTGACGGTTGTGGCGGTGGCGAATACCGCTTCAGCTCTGGACAGTTGGTCCTTTGTGATGTTGGGCGACACCCGCGATGGTGATAGCACCACCAACGGCGTCAGTCCCTATCTTAACGCCATGGCGCACAAGATAGCCACGCTGAATCCACGTCCGCAGTTTGTGGTCGTGGCGGGCGACTTGTGCAATGGCAATTGCCTGAACACCAATTCCTCCCTGTATCCAACCAACGGCAATTTTTCCAGTGAGGCGATGAAGGAGATTTATGCGAAATTTTTTACTAACTGGAAGACCGCCATGCAGCCGGTCTTCGATTACTCCACGGACACGGGCATCCCGATCTACCCCATGCGTGGCAACCATGAGAACCAGGATAACGGGCTGGCACCTATCGAGGTGTTGAAGCGGGCTTACCTGGAAGCTTTCAGCCGCTATGTGCCGACTAACGGGCCAAACCACAGCCCGACCAACGACCAGCGGGGTTTGAGTTGGGCCTTCACCCACAGCAATGTCACCTTCGTCGCCGCCGACCAGTATTTTAATTTCGACCCGACGATGGCCAGCAATACAACGCCCTGGTCAGGATACCACACTCTGGACCAGTCATGGGTCACCCAGCAGTTAAGGGGAGCCACCTCGCCTTACAAAATCTTCATCTCCCATGAGCCGATCTTCCAGGTGAATGGTGATGACCCACCCTCTGAGCCATACAACGAGGGAGCACAACATTTCTTCGGTATTAGCGCCGCCGCCTTGCAGACCCGGTCGAATTTCTGGAACGACATTGGCGATGCCGGTGCCCAGGTCTATCTGTGCGGCCACCTGCACCTGGAAACCGTAGCCGCCACCACCAATGGACATGGGCACACCATCATCCAATTGATGGCGGGCAATGGCGGCGCGCCACCGCAGCAGTTCATTGATAAGCCGGAACCAGGCGTGACCACGCTGTATAACAACGGAAACACCTTAGTCACCAATGGTACGAATGTGTCAATCCAAGGCACCTTTGGCTTCTCGCTGGCTACCGTGCAGGAGGATAAGATGACTATTCGTTACTACTCCTTCAACCCGACCAATCAGACCACTAACGTATGGACAGTGGCCGACTATGTCACAGAGATTGCATCGCCCATCGCTCGGCCCGTCATCCTGATGCCGTTCGATCCGCGCACCGGCATCTTCAGCTACATCCGGATGGATCCCGCAGGCACCGGCTTGAGCTATCGGGTTTATACCTCACCCGACCTAAGAAGCACATGGAACGTGGATGCCGCCGCTACCCAAACCGTCACCGCTACCACCAACAAAATCCAGACCGTGCAGGTCACTCTCAGCGGCCCCAAGCCACTCACTGCGACGAAGCTCTTCATTCGCATCGTGGCGCAGTGAGGCAACATTGAGTAATCCGTAAGAGCGTGTATGAAAACGCCTGGCGTGGTAGGGCGAGGCTTCTGCCGAGCTGTCCGGGAGGCTCGTTACCGCTGTCGTTGAGGCTCGGCGGAAGCCGGGCCCTACCACGCCAGGCGTTTTCATACACGCTCTAAGAGGGGTATCCTTCGTCGTTGACACTGTTCCCTCGGTCTCTGGGTTTCCGCCACCATGCCGCGACCGGCGACGCAGATCCCGTCCCGCTGCGGCTCGCCGGTTTGGGACGGAAAACCGGCGGCCCTGAGCCTGCCGGCGCGGAAAATAGGAGCCGCCGCTTCGGCCCGGCGGATAGATCAAAAGCGTTGCCGCGCGGCCTCCCACGGCCATACTTGGGCCATGACCAATCAGACTGAAAACCAATCTTCCGCGTGCTGCGGAACGTCAGGAGAGCGACTCGCTACTGGCACAGGACTTCAACTAACTGGGCAGCAACTCATCGAAGGGTGCTGGCTGGCCGCTGGCCGCCAGCAATTCTCCGCCGTCAACCCCACCAGCGGCGAGAGCTTGGAACCAGCCTTCTTCAACGCGACGGACACCGAGGTCGCGTCGGCCATGAACGCGGCGGAGCGCGCCTTCGCCGTCACCCGCGAGCTTTCCGCCGCGCGCCGCGCGCAGTTGCTTGATGCCATCACTGGGCAGATCATGGCGTTGGGCGACGAGTTGCTCCAGCGTGCCCAGGCGGAAACCGGCTTGCCGCACGCCCGCCTAAGCGCCGAGCGTACCCGCACTTGTAAGCAGTTTCAACTCTACGCCGGTCTGCTGCGCGAGGGTTCCTGGGTGGACGCGGTGATTGACACCGCCGAACCGCAGCGTCAGCCGGTGCCCCGGCCGGATTTGCGCCGTATGAGCCGGGCGATCGGGCCGGTGGTGGTGTTTGGCGCGAGTAACTTTCCATTTGCCTACGGCGCGTGCGGCGGCGACACCGCGTCGGCGCTGGCGGCGGGCAATCCTGTCGTCGTCAAGGCGCACGAGCGCCATCCGGGCGTGAACGAACTGTTCGGTCGCATCGTGCTCGCGGCGCTCCGGGAATGTGACTTGCCAGCGGGAGTTTTCGGGCTGCTGCAAGGGCCGGGCGCAACCGTCGGCCAATCGCTGGTAAGACACCCCGCCACGCAGGCGGTCGGTTTCACTGGCTCCAAACGCGCGGGCCGGGCGCTCTTCGATCTCGCGGCAACGCGGCCCGTGCCGATTCCGGTCTTCGCGGAAATGGGCAGTCTGAATCCGGTGGTGATTCTGCCTGGCGCGCTCGGCGAACGCAGCGCCGCCATCGCCGCCGGACTCGCGCAATCCATCACCGGCGGCGCGGGGCAATTTTGCACTAAGCCGGGACTGGTCTTCTTGATCGGCAGCGCGGCGGCGGAGAGCTTCGTCACGCAACTGGCGAAAGCGATGTCCGCCGTGCCGGCCACCACGATGCTGGCGGCAGAGATGCGGGATAACTTCTGCCGCATCACAACGGCGTTCGCCAACGTCCCTGGCGTGCGGCGGCTGCTGGCGGGAGCGCCCGCTGGTTTCGCCGCGATGCCGCCGCAGTTGCTCACGGTGGATTCGGCGACGTGGCGTGCGCACGGAGAGTTGCGCGAGGAGCTGTTTGGGCCAGCGTCGCTGGTGGTGTGGTGCCGCGATTTCGCGGACCTAATGGGAACGGTCGCGCTGACTGGCGGCAATCTAACGGCGGCGTTGCAGGTGGGTGCGGCGGATGCGGGGGAGGATGTCCGTGCGCTGGCGCAGAAGCTGGAGCAGCTTGCCGGACGCCTCGTCTTCAACGGCTTCCCGACCGGCGTGGAAGTTTGTCACGCGATGGTGCATGGCGGGCCGTATCCGGCGACGACCGCATCGGCGGCGACGTCGGTGGGTTCGCTCGCCATCCGACGTTTCGTTCGTCCGGTGTGTTTTCAAAATGTGCCGGATGGACTGCTGCCGGCGGAGTTGCAGAACGCCAATCCGCTTGGACTCTGGCGAACGGTGCATGGCCGCTGGACCCAGCAGGCGCTGTGATCGCGCGGTGGAATCATTTAGCCGCGAACGACCTGCGGCGTGAACTCAGCGGGAAGAGGGGCCGTTCATGCTGCTGACAACCTCTCGTCCGAACTTTGCAGCGGAAGTGGTTTCGAGTAGTGGGACCGGCTTCCAGCCGGTCAGTTTTCACTCAGCGCCTGGAAACAATCTTCCGCGTTGTCGAACGCACAACCGACAGGCAAGATGCCTGTCCCACTGCCGTCCGCCACCCGCCTGCTTCAGAATTTGGGTTGAAAAGCAAGTCCCTGCGCCGAGAGCTTCGAGCTTGGCGGTGGCTGCCGATCAGCCGCCGCTTGTTCCCGACCCGCCTTCGCCTACTCCCGACCTGCCGCCGTCAACTTCAGCGGGGTTTTGAGCTTGCCGCCCCGACACTTGGGGATACGCTTTGCCTCGTGAGTGCGCACCGAAAGCCAATGCCAGACTGCCCCGAGGTACCGGGGCGGCTTTATCTGTTGGGTGCTGGACCCAACGAGGCTCCTAGAGAGCGCACGATACTATTGACTAACCCCGTCATGACTCCTTCACTCCGCCATTCTTCACCTTAACCTTTATGATCACAATACACCGCCGCCCTCACTTCCCACTCCTAAGCCTGCTTAGTCCGCTCGTGCTCACCGCCAGCCTGGCTTGCGCCGAGAATTGGCCCGGCTGGCGTGGGCCGCGCGGCGATGGCACCAGCCTGGAGAAGGAGGTTCCCACTCACTGGAGCAGCACGGAGAATGTCGTCTGGAAAACCGCGGTGTCCGGCGAAGGTCACTCCTCGCCGGTGGTGTGGAACCACCGCGTCTTTCTAACCACTGCCCTGCCGGAGAAACTGGAGCGCGTGTTACTCTGCTTCGACCGCGTCACCGGCGCGACACTCTGGCAGCAAACCGTCCTCCAGGCTCCGCTGGAACCTAAGAACGGTGAAAACAGCTACGCCTCCGCCACGCCGGCCACGGATGGAGAGAGCGTCTATGTCACATTCCTGGACCACGATGAAGTCGTAGTGGCGGCTTACAACTTCGCCGGCAAACAGCTCTGGTTGGTCCGTCCCGGCAAGTTCAAGAGCCAGTGGGGCTTCAGCCATACGCCGCTGCTGTTTGAGGACAAGGTAATCGTGGGCTGTTACAGCAAAGGCGAGAACTTCGTGGTGGCACTGAGCCGGGCCGACGGCCGCACCGTCTGGAAAACCGCCGGCGAAAACCCCACCCAAAGCTACAGCCCGCCACTAATCCGCGAGATGGACGGCCGAGTCCAGATGGTGCTGCCGGGTAATAAGACTGTGACGAGTTACGATCCGCGCACTGGCAAAGTGCTGTGGGTAGTGGACGGGCCGTCGGACGATTCCGTCATCACGCCCGTCTATAGCGAGAAGGCTCACTTAGTGCTGAGTTGCAGCAGTTGGCCCAACAAGGTGCTGGTGGCTATCAAGCCGGACGGCACGGGGAATGTGACTGCCAGCAAGGTCGCTTGGAAGACTTCGGAAGGGGCACCTTATGTGCCTTCACCCATCGTGGTAGGCGATTGGTTTCTAACCTCCTCCTTCAGCGGGAAGGCGGCGCATTGTTATGAGGCGGCCACCGGCAAGGTGCTTTGGAAGGAACCGCTGGGCCTCCACCACGCCTCCCCGGTGACGGCGAACGGGCTGGTCTATTTCCTGAACGACGAGGGCGTGATGCACATCGTCCGGGCGGGCGAAAAATACGAACTGGTGGCGCGGAATGAGTTAGGGGAGAAGACCTATGCCTCGCCGGCCCTGAGCGACGGCCAAATGTTCCTGCGCAGCTTCAAGCAACTCTATTGCATCGGCAAGGCGGCGAAGTAAGGCGCGG
>CAINDV010000650.1 GCA_903847485.1 uncultured Verrucomicrobiota bacterium | reverse complement strand
TGGCCCGGATTCACGAACTGGCCCTCGCCACTTTGACTTCGCCGGGCAGCCCGGCCGGGGCACGGAAGCAGATTATCAAGCAGGCGAAGGCTTTCTTCCTGGAGGCCATCGCCCCGATCGAGCAGACGCATCGCCCGGCGCGCAAGACCGACGCCCACGTCCAGCAACTGAACCGGACACTCCGTCGCCGGACGGTGGAATCATCCGACTCCGCCCGGCATTTGCGACGGGGCATCGCCCAGCGCCAGGCAGCGGAGGCGGCCCTCAAAAAGAGCGGGAAGCAGCGCCAGCAGCTCTTGGCGGAGTCGGGGCGCTTGCAGAAGCAATCACGCCGCCTGACGCACAAGATACTCGCCACGCAGGAGAATGAATGGCAACCGGTCACCCCATACCACCACCACGATTCCCACGCTAATCTGACGGTTGTCTCGAAAACGAAAAGTCACCGCAATTACAACGCACTCATAAAAATTGAAAAGCAAACAACTGATGGTGGCCCTGGCGCTCGCCAGTTTCCTGCCGCAAATCCGGGCATCCCTTATTCTTGGCACGGCGGACAGTTTCGCAGTGCTGGGCAGCTCCACGGTCACTAGCACCGGCAACACCGTTCTTAACGGAGATCTCGGACTTTCGCCCGGGACTTCGATCACTGGCTTCACGCCGGGGCTGGTAAATGGAGCGCCCCACGCCGCTGACGCTGTGGCGCTGCAGGCGCTCATTGACGCTCATCTTGCGTACACCACCTTGCAGACCCAGCCGTTCATACAAGACCTGACCGGTCAGAATCTGGGTGGACTGACCCTCACGCCTGGCGTTCGGAAATTCGACTCGTCAGCTCAACTGACCGGCGAACTCACGCTGGACGCGCTGGGGAACAGCAATGCGCGCTTCGACTTCCAGATTGGGAGCACCCTCACGACTGCTGACTGCAACGCGTCGGTACGCCTGATTAATGGCGCTCAAGCAGACAATGTGTTCTGGCAAGTCGGCTCTTCCGCGACCCTAGGAACCTACAACAAGTTTGATGGTACCATCATCGCCGACCAAAGCATCGGCCTGAACACCGGGGCAATCATGTTTGGCCGAGCCTTGGCATTGAACACCGCTGTGACCCTGGATTTTAATACAATCACCGTTCCCACTGGCATCCCGGAGCCGGCTTATACCATTTGCCAAAGATAATCGGTTCAATCTGCCGAACGCCCCTCTCCCTGCCCTCTCCCCGTCCGACGGGGAGAGGGTGGCCGCAGGCCGGGTAAGGGGTTGGCCTTTTAATCCACCGGTTGTCATTGGCAAACCTGGGTGGCTGCTTGACTCAAGCGACCACAAGGGATAGCGCCTGAAGACCGTGAATGTATGTGTCAAAACCACAATCTGTGGGGGGCGCTTGAGTCAAGCAGCCACCCAGGTTTGCAAATGGTATTACTTTTGGCCCTTGGCCATCGGCACCATGGTTTTCGACGCTTGGAAGTGGTCAGTCGCGAGCAAGCGCCAGCCCAAGTGCTCCTGAGATGCAACTCCGGGCGCTGTAGCGCAACCGTCCAATCGTGAATTGGCCTCGGCTCGCTGAATGTGGGCAGCCTCCTTTGCTTCAGCGGGAGCTAGGGTGCGCTAGCCGTCTCCGGAGCCGATTGCCTTCGTTGGGATCATCCCAAAGCCTCCAAGAAGTGGCACACCTCGTAGTGCCCCAGAATGCCCCATGGAGGTAGGCGGTTGACGGTGCTGGGATCGGGGGAGGCGGAGGTATGCTGCGGTTTCTGCCGCTCTCCTCTGCAAGCGCTGCTGCCCATATTCCCCATGTCCTCCTTCACCGGCATTCCCACCACCGGCAAGGGCATGGTGTCGATAACTGGAAAAACCGCATCCCAACAGCCGGCCACACCTCCGGCACCCACGAAGCCGGCCCACTCCTGAAAGAACGGACGACAAAACAGGCGACACTCCGCTGAGCACGCGGATTGGTTGGTAAATCCGCGCAATTTAGCTCGTTCGCGATGAGAATGGCCCGTGGACTTCCGTTGCCAAACACCGCCTGGCGCACTGGCAGCGAAAGCTGGTTGATGTATTGGTAGGGAATCTCCCGGCTCATCTCTGTCTTGCAATAGCGATGTCCTCCCGTTTTCATTGCCTTGTTGTTACCGATGAACCTCGAAATCACTTCTTTGGGCGATCATGCCTTGGTCGTCTCATTGGCGGATCGAGTTGAGGCGGTGGCGGCGCGGCGGGTTCAGGCAGCTTGCGAGTGGTTGGCTTCGGCGGCGTTGCCAGGAGTTGCGGAGTTGGTCCCGGCGGCCACGACGGTCACGCTGTTTTACTCGCCGACGGAACTTCTGGCGGCGGGCGGGCCGACAACGGATCTCGCAGGATGGCTCGCCGCGCGGGTGCGCGAGCGCCTGGCGACGCTGCCCAAGGCGAGTGCGTCGCGGCAGGCAAGGCTGGTTGAAGTGCTGGTTTGCTATGACGGTGAGTTTGGCCCGGATCTGGAGGCCGTGGCGGCGAGAGCGAACCTCTCCGCCGAGGAAGTCATCGCACTCCACAGCGGAGCGGAGTATTTCGTGCTGCAATTGGGCTTCTCACCAGGGTTTCCCTATCTCCACGGCCTGCCGGCAGAACTGGCCGTGCCGCGCCGTGACACGCCGCGCACAGTCGTTCCGGCTGGGTCGGTGGCGATCGCCAACGGGCAATCGGGCATCTATCCCATCGCTACGCCCGGCGGATGGAATCTAATCGGCCGCACGCCGCTCCGGTTGTTCCGCCCGGATCAGCAGCCGCCTACGCTGCTGGAGCCCGGTGACCGCGTGAAATTTCGCGTCATCTCCTTCGCGGAATTCGAGCGCTGGGAGGCCACGCCATGATCCACGTGCTGCGTGCTGGTCTGCAAACCACCGTGCAGGATCAAGGGCGCGTGGGCTATCAGCGCCTCGGTGTCGTCGCGGGTGGGGCGGCGGACCCGTTTGCCGCGCGCGTTGCCAATGCTCTGGTGGGCAATGCCGCCACTACAGCCTTGCTGGAAATGGCCTTGGTCGGACCCCAGCTTCGCTTCGACGTCGAAACGCTGGTAGCGTGGAGCGGCGCGGATTTCGTGGCCTCGTTCGATGGTCAACCCTTGCCGAAGAATAGGCCAGTGCACGTGTCGGCGGGCGGCACGCTGGATTTCTCTGGCGCGCGGCACGGCGTTATGGCGTGGCTGGCCGTGGCGGGCGGAATCGCTGTGCCTGAAGTCATGGGCAGCAGCGCGACCGATCTCGCCGCTCGCTTCGGCGGGATGGCGGGACGCCGTTTGGCGACGGGAGATGAACTGCCGATTGGTCCGGCGTCCCCGTGGGCGCGAGTCTTGATCGGACGGCTGCGTGCTTCAGGGCAAACTGCCGCGTGGTCCGTGCCTCCCGAACATCTCGGCACGCCGGCTCCGAGCGGCACGCTGCGCGCGATGCGAGGGCCGGAATGGGATTGGTTCTCGCCACAGGCTCGGGGGGCATTTTTCCGTGAGGCGTTTCTGGTGACCAAAGACAGCAATCGCATGGGCGTGCGGTTGGCCGGACTTCCGCTCGCGCTCACCGCCCCTCGCGAAATGATCTCCGCTGCCGTTCAACACGGCGTGGTGCAAGTGCCGCCCTCGGGCCAGCCCATTCTGCTCGGCGCGGATCGCCAGACGGTCGGCGGTTATCCGCGCATCGCTGCGGTGGCGACGGTGGATTTCGGCCGACTCGCGCAACTCCGTCCTGGCGACACGGTGAGCTTTCGCGAGATAACCGTGCCGGAAGCCCACGCGCTGCTGCTGCAACGCGAACGCGATTTTTCGCTCGCCCTCGCTAACCTCGCCACGCTCCGGGTTTGAGGATGAACATTGATTTGAACTGCGATCTCGGCGAAGGCGCGGCGCATGACGCCGAGTTGATGCCGCTCGTTTCCTCCGCCAACATCGCTTGTGGCGCGCACGCCGGGGATGAAGCAACGATGCGTCAGACTCTGGAGTTGGCGCGCAAATACGGAGTCGCCGCGGGCGCGCATCCGGGCTATCGCGACCGCGCCAACTTCGGGCGGCTTGAACTCGCGATCGCTCCGGGGGAAGTCCTGCAACTCGTCGTGGAGCAAGTTCGCGAACTCCAGCGGATTGCTGGCGGACTGGGTGTCGCGCTCGCTCACGTCAAACCCCACGGTGCGCTCTACAACCAAGCCGCACGCGACCCCGCACTAGCCGACGCCATCGCCACGGCGGTGCAGACGGTGGACGCGCGGTTGATTCTCTTTGGCCTGGCGGGCAGTGCGCTGATCACGGCTGCTGCGGCGTGCGGATTGACGACGGCGGCGGAGGTGTTTGCCGATCGCCGCTATCAGGCCGATGGCTCGCTCGTTCCTCGCTCCCGGCAGGACGCTTTGATCTCAGACCCCGAGGAAGCGTGCGCCCAGGTTTTGCGCCTGGTGCGGGCCGGCCGCGCCCAGACGGTGTGTGTGCATGGCGACGGGCCGCACGCCGTTGCGTTCGCACGGCAACTCCGCGCGGCGCTGGGCCAGGCGCAGATCGAAATCAAACCCTGCGCCGCATGATCAAGCTGCTCGGATTGCTCGTCATCGCCGTGGGATTTGCCTTCCGGGCCAACACGCTGCTCGTCGTGATGGCAGCGGGGATCTTGACCGGACTGCTTTCCGGCATGTCGCTGCAACAAGTGCTGGAGCAGTTCGGCAAGCTGTTCATCGAGAACCGGTACATGACGCTGCCGGTGATCCTCATCGCCCCCGTCATCGGACTGCTGGAAAGCCACGGCCTACGCGAGCGCGCTGAGACGCTCATCCGTCGCGCTCAGGGCGCTACGGCGGGGCGGGTGTTGATGATCTATTGCCTCGTGCGCCAGATCAGCATCGCGCTTGGTGTCAACATCGGCGGCCATGCAGGCGCTGTGCGGTCGATCGTCGCGCCGATGGCCGAGGGCGCGGCGCGGGCGCAGCACGGTCCGTTGCCGGAGAAGACTACGCAGGCCATTCGCGCCCACGCGGCGGCGGCGGAAAATGTCGGGAACTTTTTCGGCGAGGACATCTTCATCGCCGTGGGCGCGGTGCTGTTGATGAAAGGCTTCTTCGACGCCCAGCACATCGAAGTCAGCGTCTGGGCGCTCGCGCTGTGGGGCATCCCGACGGCGCTGGTGGCGGCGGTGGTCATGCTGTGGCGGTCGCGGGTGTTGGATCGTCGCATTGCACGCGAAGTCGCGGCGGACGCAGTCCGTTCCGAAGCGGAGGCTCGGCCATGACGCTGGTGTCGCTGGACAAGCTCTACGCCGTCGCCGGGCTGCTGCTGGCATACGTAGCTGTGCGCGCGGCCCGCAACCGCTCCTGCCGTCACCGTCTGGGCACCACGTTGTTCTGGGGCACGCTGGCGGTGATTTACCTCCTTGGCGATCACCTGCCGCCGGTGGCGGTCGGCTGGCTGATGTGTGGCCTGGTCGCGCTGGCGGCGGCCCGGCGCGTCAGCGCCCCGAGTGAGCCGCCGGTGGCACCGGCGCAGCGGGCGGCCGCCGCGGCACGCTTGGGTAATCGAGTCTTCCTCCCAGCGCTGGTGATTCCGACGACAGCGGTGCTCAGCACGCTGGTGCTCGCCAAAATTCCGCTCGGCACAGTGCATCTGTTCGACACCAAGCAGCCCACGCTGGCGGCGCTGGGACTCGGCTGCTTGCTGGCGCTCGTGGTCGCGCGGCGCATCACGCGCGCCGCGCCGGTCGTGCCGCTGAACGAAGGCGGGCGCCTGCTGCACACCATCGGTTGGGCCATGCTGCTGCCGCAGTTGCTGGCGGCGTTGGGTGGCATTTTCGCCCAAGCAGGCTTGGGTACGATCGTGGCTGACCTGGTGGCACGGGCTTTCCCGACGCAGATTCCGTTCGTGGCGGTGGCGGTTTATTGTGTCGGCATGGCGTTGTTTACCGTCTGCTTGGGGAACGCCTTCGCCGCGTTCCCAGTGATCACTTTGGGTATCGGACTCCCCATCCTGGTGCAACAGCACGGTGGCAATCCGGCCATCATGGCGGCGGTGGGAATGCTCAGCGGCTATTGCGGCACCTTGCTGACGCCGATGGCGGCCAACTTCAACCTCGTCCCCGCGCTGCTGCTGGAGCTGCGCGATCCCCACGCCGTTATCAAAGCGCAGGTACCGATCGGCCTTACGATTCTCACCGTGAACATCCTCATCCTCTACCTCTGCATGAATCGC
>CAINDV010000649.1 GCA_903847485.1 uncultured Verrucomicrobiota bacterium | reverse complement strand
GAGCGGCGCACGCGCGCGCGCGTAGTGGTAGCACCCCAACAGCGGCACTTCGTCGATGTGCTCCGCATGAAAATCGATGATCAGCCGGTCAGGTGTGGCTGGCGTATTCATGGCCAAAGCATAGCCGCGCCTCTTGTTCCGCCAAGGCTGGAAAATGTTTCCGAAAAGATTCGTATACCGAGGAACGCAATTGGGGCTGACTCCGCTACAATCTGAGCGCGACCGGCAAAGACTGGCTGGCGCGTCAGCGTCGTAGATCAACAATCGGTAAATCAAGAAAGATAAGGTTAAAAGCATAGATAACGTTACGGACATACATAAATACGTAAAGACGCATATGAAACGAATAAACACATTAAACAGAATCAAAGGCGCTCTGAGGGGGTTCACCCTCTGTTTGGGCGTTATCGCTGCAGTACTTCTGGGCACAGGGTTGCCCGCGAATGCCGCAATCACCTACGGCTTCACAGAAACCTCCCCCGTTGACCCCGTCGCCAGTCAGGAGGGTTGGACCAAAATCTACCCCACCACAGGTGATTTGTGGGCGAACTATGGTAGTTGGGGCTGGATGCCGGACGACGGTCACCTCGGCGCGGGATGGGAAGACGCCAATACAATTTTGGCCCGTTCCCCGGACTTCACCCTGGATGGATCGGGAGATCTGACTTTCCAGTTACTTGGTTCCGCATCGCCGCTCGCCGCTCCGGACGTGGCCCCATCCGCAATTCCTGAAGCAGCAACCACTAACGGCGGTTTTATGGGCGTGGCCTTGCGCGATGTCGCCACCGATACCTATGTGTTGAGCAGAGTAATAACCACCAATAATTATAATACTTGGACAGACCTGAGCTTTACCGATGCGGAGTTGGATGGGCTTATTGCCGCCAACCCCGGCGCAAAGTACACGCTCGACTTCATTGATTACAGCAAGTTTGTAGGTCCTACAGGTGCGGATGGTTGGATAATCCTGGGCGGCGCCTCCATTCCCGGGGTGCTCTATTCCCACCCGGCGAACGACAACTTTGCCAATGCCATTGATCTGCCGGGTCCCACTGGCACTCAGACCGGCACCGACAATATCAACGCCTACTTGGAAGCTGGCGAACTTGGGACTGTGACTTATCCTGACAGCTCGACCAGCTTGTTCACCAACACGGTCTGGTTCAAATGGACCTGCGCGGAAAACGGCGATCTCACCGTCAGCACCTTGGGCTCAACGGACCCGTTGCTGGTGAATGGGATGCAATACTTGGCATCTATAGCGGGTCTGCGTTGAACGCACTCACGCCGCTTGGTACCACACCGAAAGATACTGCCGGTCCCGAAACCATGACCGTGCCGGTGACTGCGGGCACCACCTATCACATTCAGTTGGCTGGATGGAATAATACCGTGGCAGCCAACATTCTTCTCAATTGGTCTTTCGTCCCGGCGATTCGCGCGGAGATCGAGGCCTTCGGTCCCGGGGCCACGATTAGCCCGGTTGTTGCCAATGCGGCTACCATCGCCTGGACCGTGCCCTATGGGTCGGATCTAGCGACTCTCTCGCCGACTTTCGAGCTGTCCCCAGGGGCGACCTGCACCGTCGCTAGCATTCCAGCGGTTTCCGGTGAAACCCGCGACTTCACCAGCCCGGTGAAATATACCGTCACCTCGTCGAATTCAGCGATCACCAACGTCTATACCGTGACGGTCACCGTGGGCCCGGCTCCTCCGGGCGGTGTGACCGACCTCGTCCTTTGGCTGGATGCGAGCGCACCGGACACGATGACGGTGGCCGGCACCACCGTGAACGAGTGGCGCGACAAGTTGGACAGCGCGGCCAAGATGACGCGCCAAGCCGGAGCACCAACCGTGGTGGCTACCGGGATCGGCGGCATCCCGACCGTGCGTTTCGACACCTCGTCCCGGATGAATGACGGCGTGAATCACGCGGCGCCCGTCACCATTTTCTATGTATCACGCCAAACAGGTGGAGCCAACGGGCGGGTGCTGACCTCTTCCGGCAACAACTGGTTGCTGGGATACTGGAGCGGCAGAAGGGGTTCCGCCTATTTCGATGGTGATGTCCGATTGGGTGGCGATGGAGTGGGAAGCTCGGACACCGCGCCGCACCTGTATGCGACGACCATCCCCGGCAGCGGCTCAGACTCCACGGTCTGGGCGGAAGGTCTTCAGATCGCCTCCAATCAGGGTGGAGTGACCGGCCCCAACAACCTGCAGTTGAACGGCTTATCATCCGGTGGCGGTAATGAACCCTCCAATTGCGACATCTCGGAAGTGCTGGTTTACAACCGTATCCTGGCGCCGGACGAACTGGACAAGGTCGGTGTGTATCTGACATTAAAGTATTCTCTGCCCACGAGCTATGGGAACGAGCTGACCATCATGCTGACCAGCCCGGCCAACGAGCAGGTTTATCCCTCGGGCACGCCCATTTCCGCCATCGCCGGGGTGGTCTCGGGCACCGCACCCCGTACCGTCAAATTCTTCACCCGCAGCCTGCCGGATGGCACCTTTGCCGAAGCGATTGCCGATTTGACGACGCCGCCCTACACCTACACGGTGAACCTTGGGACATTGAGTGTTGGATCCTACGAGATCTACGCCACGGTCACCGACAGCGCCACCCCGACACCCGTCACCGCCACCTCCGCGACGAACACCTTCGCGGTGGCTCCAGCCACCCCCACCACGACCACGGTCGTCTCGTCGGGCACTCCCTCGATCTACGGGGATAGTGTGACCTTCACCGCCACGGTCGCTCCGGTCCCTTCGGGCGGCACGGTGCAGTTCTACGATGGTGCCTCTGCCTTGGGCGGCGCGGTGTTGGTAAATACCGCCACGGGTGTGGCCCAGATCAGCGTCACCACGCTTGGCGTGGGAACCCGTAATATCACCGCCGCTTACCGCGGCTACCAGTCCTACGAAGCAAGCACCTCAGCCGTCCTGACGCACGTGGTCAACAAGGCGGGACTGACGGTGACTGCGCTGGACATGTTCCGTCTCCCGAAAACCGCCAACCCGACGTTTTTCTATGACGTCACCGGCTTTAAGAATGGCGAGAACCTCGGCACGTCCGGCGTGACCGGCACACCGGCCCTGACCACCGATGCGGTCCTCTCATCGCCGGTCGGAGAATACACAATCTATTGCGCCGTGGGCAGCCTGGCTGCGGCCAACTACAGTTTCGTGACGTTCGTCAACGGCATCCTGACCGTTGCCGATGTGGCGGATACCTTCAGCGTCAATTTCTATTCATTCGGCAACCTCCCGCCAGCATCTCAGGCCAATGTGCTGATGACTCCGGGGCTACCTGCCGGTCTCGGCCACTGGTTCACACCCGGCTGGTACAACCAAGTCGTGCCGTGGGGGGGCGGTCTGCAGCCTGCAGTGGAGCTGACCAGCAACAAGGGGAGTTCGTCGACATTCCTCTTCAAGGATTGCCGCAATGGCTGGCAGTCCTGGGGCGAGCCACGCACTACCAACCTGGGAGTTGGCAACTACAACATGATGGGTTCCGGCGTTAACTCCACTCTCGATCCCATGTCCGATCCAGCGAAGTTCGATATGGAGGTGACCAATATTCCCTTCCGCACTGGGTACGATGTGATCTTCTACTTCCGTGCCAATGATGCCCAATACGGTGATGGCACTGGAGTCATCGTGTTCAACGGTGGCACTGAGCGCGCGTTCAAGCTCCAATCAGGAGCCTTCAACGGCTCTTTCACCGAGATGGTTGACGAGACCACTCCCGGCAACTACATCGTCTTCACAGGCGTGACGGGTGATTCCTTCACGGTCCAGACATGGGGCACCGGTCCCACTGGTTTCAACCACCTCGGCCCGGCCGGTTTCCAGATCAGGAACGCGCCGCTGCCGGCGACCATCACGAGTTTCGGGACCAACGTCGTCGGAAGCAGTGCCGTCATTGGCCTGCCCGTTGCGGGCGTGGCCACCATCGACTGGTCCCTGCCGTATGGGACGTCTTTGGTGACCCTCGCGCCGACCTTCACGCTGTCCTCCGGGGTGTGCACTGATCAAACCAGCGGTGTCATCCCCAGCCCGAACTTCAGTGCCGGCCCGGTGACCTACACCGTCACCGACAATACCACCGACCCGGACACCACCACCGTCTACACCGTGACGGCCACCGTGAGACAGGGGTTCGCCGTGACCTACAAGAGCAACGGCAGCACGGGTGGCACGGCACCGGTGGATAACAGCCCCTACCTAATCGGCGCAACAGTGACGGTGCTGGACAACATCGACCTGGTGAAGACGGGCTACACGTTTGCGGGCTGGAATACCCAGGCGGATGGTCTTGGCACGTCCTACGCACCGAATGCCACGTTCAACATCACAGCCGACACGACCCTGTATGCGCGGTGGCTGAGTTCGGCCAAGGACATCCTGACCTGCGACGTCGGTGGCACCAGTGTCTCCGCCTTCAAGTATGACAACATCTATCTTAAGGTGGCAGCGGGGACGTCGGTTACGGCCCTCCCGGTCAACTACACCGTATCCCCTGGAGCCTCTGGCGCGCCGCCTTCCGGCACTCCCCGGGACTTCACCACCCCTCAGACCTACACCATCACCGCTCAGGACGGTTCCACCACAAACTATACTGTAACGGTCATCGTGGATGGCCCTCCGGTTCTGATCGGGCACTGGGCTTCCGGCGCGGAGAGCCTGGCCGACTCCTCCGGCTACACTCCAGCGGGCACGCATGACGGCGTGGCGATGGGTGACAATGCCGGCTTGCTGGCTTGGAGCAGTGATGTGCCCGTGGGATTCACCGGGAAGTCGCTGGATCTGAGCGCAGGCAGTGTCGCGGTGCAAATCGATAACACGGCTACGAATGATTCGGCGTATCGGACCACCTTCGACCAAGGCATCGGCACCAAGTTCACCACCACGTTCTGGTTCAAGGGCCCGGTGGATACCTTGACCGGAGTTTGGGTAAGCAAGAGCGGCAATACGCCGTATGGCTGGAAGGCTCGCCCGCTGAACGGGACCCTGCCTGTAGTAAACGTGGACTTCACCATGCGCGACAATACTGGGGACGCCCCGACGCCCTCCGCCTTACAAACATCGGGTGTCTCGGTTAACGACGGCGCCTGGCATCACGTTGCCGAGGTGCTCGACGGTTGGAACCCCTCCTTCCGCAAGGTCTACGTGGATGGCGTGCTCCGGGCGCAGTCCACTGGCACCAACAATCCGGTGAATATTGCCAACTTGAGCCACCTGCTCCTGGGTGCCACCCAAGGCCAGAGCCCACAAGTGCCCGACGCCACCATCGGTGTCCCCGGCGGTTTCTTCACCGGTCAATTGTATGGTGTGCGTATTTACAACGGCCCGCTCACCGCCGCCGAGGTTGACAGTGTTTACAGCCGAAGGCCGATCCTCACGGGCATCACGGGCCCCGGCCCCGCGGGATTCACCCTCCAGGGAAGCACGGCCTACGCTGGCGACCTTGTCACTATGAAGGCGACGAGTCTCAGCCCGTCCAACTGGACGCCGGTGCAGACCAACGCGGTCCCGATCGGGAGCTTTAGCATCACCCTCCCGCAGGGGGCGGATCCGCACGCCTTCTACCGGTTGATGGTCCCATAATCGGACTCACTGGGAATCACGGTTTTCGTCACAGGGCCGGGTCGCAAGACCCCGCCCTTTTGTACGGTGCGCCCGGCATGGCGCGATGACTAGTTGGTGAAAGTCCAATGCAGGCCCGGCAAGGGGAACTGCTAGCCGAACGGCAAGGGTGTCCATCGCGAGGTGGAATCTGGAGGAAGCCGATGGCAAAGCGCTGGTCCGACGAACAGAAATCACATATGAGGCGAACGCGAGGGACTAGAGGGCCGTGAGACTCAAAGTCCAAAACTTGCACCGGAACTCGTGGGCGTAGATGTGGCGGACATAAGCGGGACGGTCACTGCGCATTACCCGGGGAGGTCTCCATCGGTGCGATAAAGCTAGCGCACTCGAGAGGGTGCGACGATGCCGGTGGAGAAGTCAGCAGAGGCCATAGTAGTCGAGCAATCGATGAAGGGCTGAACCGATTGAAGACTGCAAGTGCGGGCTTCCAGATGTTGATTGGCCAGTTGCGTCGCAAGACGGCCACGGGCAAAAGGCGCAGGACGGTATCCTGCGAGGTATGCTTGGGCGGCTATAGTCAGCCGGTAGCCTGTGCAAATAAGCAGGGTTCAACAGAACCGCCGGATACGTGGACCGTACGTCCGGTGGTATGGGAGGACGGCGGAGGCTAACCCCTCCTCCTCCTACCCGATCATTTAAACGTCAGCGTTTAGAGACTGATACGGGTTGCGGGACTGAGTCTGGTGCGCCGCCAGGTGATCGTGCGAACGCTGCGGGACGGGCGGGTGCAGTTGGTGCATCGCGGGGTGAAGCTGCGGTGGCGGGCCTTGCCGGCGCGGCCGCTGCGGGTGGTGCCGCCCGTGGTGGTGGCCAAAGCCGAGCGTGCGCAAGTGGAGCGGGTGGCCGG
>CAINDV010000648.1 GCA_903847485.1 uncultured Verrucomicrobiota bacterium | reverse complement strand
GTCCCACCAGCCTTGTTCTGTGTTTCCATCCTTGTAACAATAAGTATCTGGCTCCAGACGGATGCCAACCTTCGTGTATTTAGTCACTCCGGCTTTCTGTGCTGCTTCCAGTTCCCCTATCAATTTCACGGAATTATTGATCCCAGGCAGTTTGCTCATGGCCCCCACCGACCAGCCGCAGAGCACCGGGAAGTCATACACATTCGGCCTGGCCTGATTGGCCAGCCGCATCGCCCGCCCGTACTTCTCCAAAGCCGCGAAAGGGTCTGTGGTCGTGACATCCAAGTAGAATGTGTCGTCCGCCCAATACGTCTTCCCGGCATCCACCAACCGCCCCACCGGATCCTGCGCGTTGAACCCAAGCCCGCTGCTGTTGATGGACACGTATTTGGTGAAGTCCTTGTAGCACAGCCCGCCCCAGACAACCGAACGCCGCTGGCCCTGCGCGGTGCAGGTCAGCATCAGGCTGTTGGGGGAGGCCCGCTCCGGCCCGCGCTTGACATGCGTCGCCTCCGCTCCCGCCGCGCCGTTCAACGTCAGCAAGTTCTCAAGCGTGGCACCGGGCATCAACTTTGCCCCAATCATCGGCGCGGCGCTCATCAAGCGCACATCGCGGGCCGTCTGGTTGCGCAGGCCGAATCCCATGAACACCGCACCGACGTTTTCGTAGAGCGAGTAACTGAACAGATATGTCGGCAATGCCGCCCGCTTCGACTCAGTCATCGTCACCACTGCGCGCTGGCCCTTGCCGAAAGCATCCTCCACCGGCTCCACCGTCACCGTGGTCGTCCAATTCTTGAGGTCGTCCTTCTTGGCCGTCTTGCCCAATTCCCCGCCCCAGCCATCCGCCGCCACCCAGGCATTGTCCACCATCACCGCACCGCTTGCCGCATCGGTGACGGTAATGTTGGGTTTTCCGGAATCCACTTTCAGCGTGACGATTCCGTTGGCGAGCGTGACTTCGTTGCGTTCCTGTTTGGCCACCACGGGCTTACTTCCAGGCGGAGTTTGCTGGGCACACCACGCGATGCTCTGCAACATCGCCAACACACTAAACACTAGAACACACTGTTTCATAGCCATTCGGATTATCGCTGCCAAGGGCTTCTCATTGGGTTGAGCGTTGCCTGTGACTGGTCCCCCGCACGGCAGAGCACCGAGCCGACCATGTCATTGCCGAAACGCGGGGCCCGCCCAGTCCGGCACGTTTCATCCCCTCGAGATCGGCGGTGATGCCGTCCTTGGTGATTGTGCCGTCGAGCCAATGCCACCCGGTCAACGGCTTGGCGGAATCGGGCGGGGATAGAAACTCCTTTTCCAACGCAACCGGCTCGGCGCCGCAGACGGCGCTGATCGCCACGCACAGCGTAACGATTGAAACGAATCGGCGAGATTTCATTGAAAGCCCTCCGGCAGCAGTTTCTTGAGAGATTCGCTACCCAATTCCGTCTGGGGCGCGAAGGCTGGTGAACCAACATACCGCAAGAGGCTGTGCATCAGTTGCCGCGCCTCGGGATGGTCTTGAAGCGCCGGCAGGTCGCTGGCGCAGACCAGCAGCTTGCCGGGGCCGACTTTGGTTTCGAAGAGCAGCCCCAGCTTGTGATTGCGGGCGAAGTTATCAATCACATGGATGGTGGGACGGTAATCCGCCGGGGTTTCGTCCAGGATGATCGGTCGCGAGTTCTTGACGATTTGCCACCACTGCCAGTTACTGTGGAACTCCGTCGGAAACTCGGCCAACGCGGGATGGTTCGGATCGCAGAGGAAGCCCTGCGTGCCCGGCGCTGGCTCGATCTTCTGCGCGATGGCGGCTTTCGCGAACATGGGCCAGCACCAGAAGTCGGTTGCAAACGCTGCGCCCACGGTGCGCTTGGGATCGTTGGTCCGGGAAAACAACAAGACCTTGCCGCCATCCGCCAGGAATTTCAGCGTCGCCGCATCCAATCGGTTCGTCACCAGGACTTCTTTGGGTGCGGTGTTATCCACCTTCGGCGGATAAACCCAGATGTCATACGTGTTGGAATACTTGGTTCCTTCGATCGCTACAGTCACCTTCATTTGGCGCGGGGCCTTGACCTTTTCCAGAGGAACGCGTATCTGCCCGACGGATGCCAACCCTCCCTGCTTGATGGTCAGCGGCCCCAACGTTCCCGACGCGACCCGCGATCTTTCACCATCGCCGAGGGTCCAGTTCACGCGGGCACCGGCAAAGTCAGCCGGCCCGTAATGGGCAATCTTGATTTCGCCGGTGAAGGTTTCATCCGTGGTCCACGTGTATTTCCTCAACAGGAGGAGCGGCACGGTTTCGCTGCAAAACTGCCGCCATTTCGCCGGCGTGTTAATCCCCTTTGATTCCATGAACACGTTCAACATACCTACCAACGCCGTGCCCTGTCCGGGGAAATCCTGAATGTCGAGCCATTGAAAGCCACCAAGGCCGGGCGTGCGCAAGGCGGCTTCGATGTCCTCGCGCTGGCAGATGGCGGCCAACGCGCCGGATGCCCGCACAAAATCATGTGAGAGATCCAGCATGTTGGCGTCCTTCAATCGCTGCTGAAAGATTTCCAGGTTCCGCGCTTTGAGCACACCTGTGTATTGGGGAATCTCACGAAAGTCAGGTGCTACCTCAAACTCGGCCGTTTCGTGGCTGATGACAGGCACCGGCACGTCTTTGATCGAATCGTAGTAGTTAACCAAGGTCGAAGGCGGCTGGCTGTCGATGTGGCCGCCGCCGGGAAAATCACCTGGGAAGAACGCCCCGCGCACGGGCAGGTTCTTTCCGGTCTTGCCCGTCACCCAGAAGTCGTCGCCTTCGGCATAACTCGGCTGCCAGTGCATGTTATTCGCCCCTTGGGCATAGAGGTGTCGCGGATCGCGCTTTTGAAAGCGGGCGACCAATTCAAACATCGCCGGGTTGCGCCCGAGTTCGTTACCGAGCGTGAACATGACAAAGGAGGGGTGATTGCCAAAGTGCCGGAAGATCAATTCGGCCTCCCGCAGCGCGTAATCGTAGAGCGAGGCGTTCGGGTCGGAGCCTGGCACATCGAGGTAATCTATGTTGCGCTTCGGCGCGTCCGTGTTTTCCGGAGCCTTAAACGCGCTGCGTTTGTTCGGCAGTTCGGGCTGAAGATACATCCCCAACTCATCCGCCGCCACGAACGCAGCCTCGGGCGGACACCACGAATGAAAGCGGACGTGATTAAGCCCCCAATCCCTGAGAATGCCCAAAACCCGAAGCCAGCCGTCCTTGTCCATGGGCGGATACCCGGTCAGCGGATAATTGGCGCAGTCCAGGCGACCGCGCAGGAAGATCGTCCGCCCGTTGATCGCAAGCCGTTGTCCATCCCGTTTGAAATCGCGCAGCCCAAAGCTGATGGCTCGTTGATCGGCAAAGGACTGTCCGCCCGCGGCAGTCACCAACCGCAAATCCAGCCGCAGCATGGCAGGCTGAAACTCATCCCACAGCGGGGCCGTCTCGCCCGGCTGATAGACAAATTCGACCAGGTTGCGCGCGTCCGGAGCCTGCACTTCGACCGATTGCGCGGCGAAATCCGCCGGCGTGGCGACATTGTAGCTCCGGCAATTCACCGCCAGCTTTCCGGCCGCCGGTTGCCCCGTCACGTTCCCCACCACCACTCTGACGCGCGCCTGCTTCCCAGCCGCGTCGGGATAGACCTGCACGTCCTCAAGCAAGACCGGGTCGGTGGCGCGCAGTTCCATTTTGCCGACGATGCCGTTCCAATTGGACTGCGTCCGTTCGTCCACCGCGTGGGCCGGGCCGACCGGTGGCAGCTTGGCGTTATCCACCAGCACGGTCAGCGTGTGCCGGCCAGGCGTGACGGCGCGGGTCAGGTCAAAAACCTGCGGGGCGCTGAGCGTGTCATCGGTGCCACAATCCTTGTCATCAACCCACACCCGCATAGTCTTAGTCCGCTCCAGCAGCAGAGTGATGCGCTTGCCTTTCCACGATTCAGGGATGACCACCTCGCGCTGATACCAAGCGGGGCCTTTCCAGTACCAGACCCGGGAGAGGCGATCCACGGCCTGTTCGTCTTTGAACACGCCTTTCTGATTGGTGTCGGTTGTGCCGGGCAGGGTGACGGAGTCCTCCAGCGTTTCCTTGAACCATTGGTTGGTGACACCGACGCTGTTCGGGTCGAGGCGGAACCGCCATGTTCCGGCCAGGGAGATCGAGTTATCTTGTTCGCCAGCGATAGCACTGAAGACAAACATCCAAGCCGCCAGCGCGGAGAAAACCGGCCCGGCAACGGGTTGACGCAGTGCTTTCATGGTTTGGTTACTGCAATGATTTGCCGTAGGTGTCACATCGCCCGCGGAGAGTTTTCAACATGCTGGCATGTGCCGGGGCATGGGCCAGGTCCTTCTCCTCCTGCGGGTCAGCCGCCAAATCAAAGAGCTGCTCCACTGGCGGATGAGGCTCGGTGTAGCGGATGTATTTCCAGCGTTCGGTGCGCACACCTTCGCTCTTGGGGATCGGTCGCCGCCCCGGTTCGGGGGTGTAAACGTGTTCGTAATACCAATCCTCGCGGCCCTTGGTGGCCGCATCACGCAACAGCGGTTGGAGATTCACGCCCTGCATGCCAGCCGGCACCGGCAAACCAGCCATCGTGAGAATCGTCGGCGCCATATCAATGTTCAAGGCCATCTGCTGGCGGCGTCCGCGCGTGGATGCCGGAAGCCGGGGATCGCGAATGATCAGCGGCACACGGATCGATTCCTCGTACATGAGCCATTTGCCTTCCAGCGCGTGCGCGCCATCGAGCGAGCCGTTGTCGGACAGGTGAATGATCACGGTGTTGTCGTCGAGTCCCTGTTCTTTGAGGGCTTGGCAAATCTGGCCAATGGCGAGGTCGGAGCGGCTGATCAAGGCATACTCTGAACGCAGCTCGGCTTGGAAGGCCTCCGGCTTTTGCAACCAGTCCGGAACCGCGTTCAAGCCCCGGCGCACGATTTCCGGCAAGGCAGCGAACGACTGTCGTGTCAGGTTGGACGGCTGCGGAACCGCGGCTCCGGCAATAGGGTCCTTGAATTCCGGGTCGAAGTAGTTTCGCGGACCATGCGGCTCCTTGAGCGCCACGATCAGGCAGAACGGTTGGTCCGGCTTTGTCTCATTGAGGAAGCCGACCGCCTTCTCGGTCATCACGGTCGTCAGGTACCGCGCTTTACCATCACTGGTTTGTTTGAAGGCGACGCTTTGCGGGAAACCATACCAGAGTTCAAACTGGTCGGCCGGCAGCGCGACACCGCGGGCATCCTGTGGCGCGCCGATAGCGAACTTGCCGAGAAACGCCGTGCGGTAACCGGCTTCGCGCAAGAGCGCTGGAAACGTCTGTCGCCATTGCGCAGCGGAAAGAGGCTTCTTGAAGTCCTCGATTTCGTGACGCCGCATGTATTGCCCGGTGTAGATGCTGGCCCGGCTGCAGCAGCAAATGGAAGTGGTAACAAATGCTTTCTCAAACAGCACCCCTTGGGCGGCAAGGCGGTCCATGTTCGGAGTCTTGAGCACGGTGTTGCCGGTGCAACTCATCCCGTTATACGGCTGGTCGTCGGTGAGGAAGAAAACGAAGTTCGGCCGTTTGGCGGCAGCGGCGAAGGTCGGGGTGACGGGCAACGCGAACAAGGCCAGCGCCAGGTTGAGGAGTGCTTGGGCTTTCATTGGCATAACTCGATGGGTAATGCGGCTGGGGAACTACGGCGCAATCCTGATTTTCACTGCCTGCAAGAAATCAAGGTCCATCCAGATGACCGTCTTCCACTGATCCAATTCCCGGACGGTTCCATGCTGGAAATCTTTGCCCCCCTCCAGGGGCTTTCCGTCAATCTGAACTACAGGGTTCTCCAAGCGTAGGCCATTCAACACGAACGCGGGTCTGAGCGCAGGATGTTCCTGATCTGCCTGCAATGTTCCTTCCATGCCTCCCGAGCCGATGCCACTGATCAGATAGGCCCGCTCCGCAGGTTCGTACCTGGCCTGCCCTTGGGTGACCGCAAGGCCGGGTGGCTGGAGCCAACTGCGGGCCAGGGGCACCAAATCCTGCGCCTTCTTGTTGGTCATGCCTTGGAGCATGATCCGGGTCTTGACCCGGTCATCCATGAAATAGTCCTTCCACTGGGTGAACGTCGTCAGGTTGAAATGGGATGGCTGGTCGTTGTTGACGACCCAGCGGCCGTCACCGGGCACGGGAGTCACCGGCCAGTGATTCCACCATCCGTAAACACTGGGCACGGAGGCGGGGCGATAGCGGGGACTCGCTTGGGCCGCGCTGTAGGATCTGAAAAACGGAGAATCGTATCGTCCCTCGGCCGACTCGAACGGCTCGGGCGAAACGACGTAAAAGGGCCTGTATTCGCTCTTCAGGTTCACCATGTGGATGTTGGCCTTGGACGGTTGTTTGAGTTCGACGGGCAAGGCGTTGCGCCACGAATAATCATGGTATTCGCCGGCCACGTTGACCAACGTGACTTCCGGATCGTTGATCACCTCGTCCGGATGCTGTCCCGGTGACAACAGGACGATGGCCTCCTCC
>CAINDV010000647.1 GCA_903847485.1 uncultured Verrucomicrobiota bacterium | reverse complement strand
TGCCGAGCCGTTCGGAGAATCATTGCCGCTGCTGTTGAGGCTCGGCAGGAGCCTCGCCCTACCATGACAGGCGTTTTCATACACGCTCTAATTCAGCGGCAGCGCCGTCTGAGAAGATGGCGGCGGTCGCCAGACCGCCGCTACAGGGTGGTCTTGAACAACCGGTAGAACTTGGCCGGCAGCGTGGCTGGGACGATGACGGGAGGGTTGGTAGCGCCTGGCACTGTGACCCAACTTGCGGGTAAAAGGCTCTCGCTGGCTTGGAGCGTGAAGCCGGGCGTGGACGGCGACCACGAAACCGTGGCAAAGCCGGGCGCGGCGGCGGTGATTTGGAGCGTCGGCGCGTTGGTGGTTTGCACCGCGAGGGGCAAGGCCCAGAAGCCGCCGGTGACGGAATACTGACCATTGGTCAGCGGCCCGCCGGCATCGGGCTGGCCGATGGTGCCACTCACGGAATACACGCCGCCAGTGCTCGTGCCACCGCCGCCGGCGATCTTGGACCAGTCAATGGAATAGTTCTGGGCAGACGCGGACGCCAACAGCAAGCCAGCCAATGCGAACAGCGCAACGAACCGCCGCCAGGTCTTGGACTGCGCCAGCCCTCTGGCGCTTTTCGAGTGCGCGGAGATTCTATCGCCGGCGGAAAGCGGCAGAGGACTGCCGCACTCCAAGACGCTTCGCGCCCGCCATCCGCCAGCTTCGAGCTTCCATCTTCGGGTTGTCATTTCATACCTCCGTTCGGGTGGTTCATTTGTCATTCGATCTTTTCGAGCCGCGGTGGCGTCCAAATTCGCCGGGTCAGGGGACCCGGCCTACAAGAGCGAGCGCACGCCGCGGTAGGCCCGGTGCCCTCACCGGGCGTTCTTTGACACCGACGATTTGGGGATGCACTGGCCGCTTTCAGGTATGGCATTCTTCGCAAGACAATCCGCCGCGGCGCGGGCTGGCCAGAGGGGCAAAGAGTAAAAGGGCAGAATCTAAAGCCCCCTCACACACCGAAAGCCAAGGCTGCCGCTGTCGGAGAAATAGGGGGCGTTCGGGCTGCCGTTGTAGCGATAGGCGCAACGCAAGCGGCTGGCGCTGGAGTGGTCGTAGCCACCGCGCAGAACACGGTTGCTCAACGGCCCGGCAGGTCCGTGGGGATCGCTGCCACCGGCATACGGCGCCGCATACCAATCCCAACACCACTCGGAGACACTTCCGGCCATGTCGTTCAGCCCATACCCGTTCGCCGCAAAGGATCCTACCGGAGTCACACCAGAGCTGCCGAGCGGTCCCAAATCGTAGCTGGGTATGCCGATGCCGGTGGAGGTGGAGTAGCTGGCCAAACTTTGACTGATCACGTTGCCCCACGGGAACCGTTGCCCGCTCAACCCGCCCCGGGCGGCCTTCTCCCACTCGGCTTCCGTCGGCAGCCGATAGCCACTGGCGGTCCAATTCGGATAAAGGATGATCGGCTCGCTATGCGTATAGACCGCCGTCAGCCCCGCATCCGTGTAATACACCGGCGTCCGCCCCGCCTGCTGGGACCGCGCATTGCACCATTTAACCGCGTCATACCAGTCCACCGAACGCACCGGATAATTCGCCGCTTGGCCCGAACCAACATTCACAAAAACATAGCCGTGGTTCGTGGCCCAGTAATAGACCGACAGCCACTGACTCCAGGTCACCTCGTTCACGTCCATGTAAAACGCCGACACCGTCGTGCTGATCGGCGCGGCGTCGGGGATGTCGCTATCGTCAATGGAGTTTCCCATCGTGAACGCCCCCGCCGGAATAAACACCATGCCCAAGGGAGGCGTCGCGACCGCGCTGGTAGGCAAATTCGTCAACCCCGCGCCATTGCCGGTGAAAGAGCCGGAGAGATTGCCGGAGAGATTGCCGGAGAGGTTCAGGCCGTTCGCGCCGTTGGTCACCACGGAGCCGGGCAGTTGGGCCAGCCCCAGGGTGCCGGTGACGTTCGCGGCGGCAACGCTATTGGCGCTTACCGCTCTGCTGGCACGGTTGGCAAAGTTCGCATACGGCGTCGGCGTCAAGCTTTGCACGGGACTTAACGCGGCGAAACCATGGACGCCGTCGTTAAACCAAATTCGCAACTGAAGATCCGGCTGCCAGAACAGCGACGCGCTGATGCCCGCCATGTTCGGCAGTGTGGTATCGCCCAAAACCACCGTGAACAGACCGCTGGCCACGTTCACGTCCACGGCGGCGTTCGGTTCGCTGCCCGCGCTGCTCGTGCCGTCGTTGCTCCAGTAGGTCGTGTAGGCAATGTTCGCCGGCGGCGGCGCAACGGTCACGATGGGCTCGGAGGTGTAATCGCCGTTGCCGGGATGGCTGACCGCGATACTCGTCACTACGCCGCCGGTGAGGCGGGCCGTGGCGGAGGCACCGGAGCCGCCACCGCCGAAAACCGTCACCGCCGGCACCATGGTGTAGCCATTGCCGCCAAAGGTGACGGTGTAAATGGTGACATATCCGCCACTGACCGTGGCGGTGGCGGCGGCCTGGTGGGTGAAGTTGGTGCTGGTCACCAAGGCGAACTTGAACTGGCCGGGGCCGGTGAAGTTGGTGCCATTGACGAGCACGCGTCCTTGGTAGGTGAAGACGGTGCTTTCAGCCAAAGCCAGCGGCGCGAGGCCAAGGCTGGCGGCGAACAGAGTCGTGCGGAGTGAGGTTTTCATAATGTGATGCTGGGGCATGATTGGCAGAACGGGGAGGCGGCGTCAAGTGGGCGTAGCGGCGCCAGCACGGCATTTTCATATGCATCGGGAGTGGGCCCTAACCACAGGGCTCGCACTTTTTGCTAGACCCATCCCGTGTTTTCGAGTGAAATGGGCTGGGATGAAAACATTATCTATTGTCTGCCCAGCCTTTACTACTGAC
>CAINDV010000646.1 GCA_903847485.1 uncultured Verrucomicrobiota bacterium | reverse complement strand
CTTAGGCATGTCGGACTTAGGCATGTCGGACTTAGGCATGTCGGACTTAGGCATGTCGGACTTAGGCATGTCGGACTTAGGCATGTCGGACTTAGGCACGTCGGACTTAGGCACGTCAGACTTAGGCACGTCAGACTTAGGCACGTCAGACTTAGGCACGTCAGACTTAGGCACGTCAGACTTAGGCACGTCGGCCTTAGGCACGTCGGTCTTAGGCACGTCGGACTTGGGCACGTCGGACTTGGGCACGTCGGACTTGGGCACGTCGGACTTGGGCACGTCGGACTTGGGCATGTCGGACTTGGGCATGTCGGACTTGGGCATGTCGGACTTGGGCATGTCGGACTTGGGCATGTCGGACTTGGGCATGTCGGACTTGGGCATGTCGGACTTGGGCACGTCGGCCTTGGGCACGTCGGCCTTAGGCATGTCGGCCTTGGGCACGTCGGCCTTAGGCACGTCGGCCTTAGGCACGTCGGCCTTAGGCACGTCGGCCTTAGGCACATCGGCCTTAGGCACGTCGGCCTTAGGCACGTCGGCCTTAGGCACGTCGGCCTTGGCTGCGGCTGCGGTTGGCGGCGTCGCGCGCGGTTCCCACGGGTGGAGCAACGGCGTTTCGGCCAGGTTGGCGACGGGGCTGCGTTCGCTGCGCGCCGGAGCGGTAAAGGATGTGCCACTGGCGGGAGTTGGCGCGGCAGCGGTTTCGGCGGAGGGAACCGGCAGTGCCTTGGCCGCGTCGGGCTTGGCCACGGCTGTGGTTGGCGGCGGCGCGCTGGTGGTTGCGCCGGTGGGCTCACCGGGTTTTGACGCTGGCTTGGCGGTCAGGCCCGCACGGGAACTGCTTGAGGTGACGGTTTCCTGTCCGGTTGCGTCTGGCGGCGTTTCGGAGGCGGTGGCCGACGATCCCGCTGGCACGTCATTCGCCGCGACAAGTGCGCCACCGGCCAGGCGCAGCGCCAGCGGCGTGATCGCGATCAAGCCCGCACCCGCTGGCGGTTCGGGCGACCGCGCCGGCCCTGCCGCGTCCTCCTCGGCGGAGCGCGACTGATTTTCGTCGGAGGCGAACGAGCCGCAGCCGCCGGGAAAGGAGGAAGGAAGAAGGAGGAAGGAGGAAGGAGGAACCACTGCCGCCGCTGGCTCTTCCTTCATCCCTCTTCCTTCATCCATTCCCAGGCCAGAGCTGAGTTCGCTGCGCGGCGGAGAGATGACGGGCGGCGGCAGCCCGCGCTCGCAAGCCCGGGCCAATTGGGACGCGAACGCCTCCTCCGGGCCAGGAGCCGGGGCGAGTGGGGGGAGCGCTTCCACTGCGAACCGAGCGCGTGTGACAGAGTGGATCGCGGCGAGTGGGTGGTTCATGGGGGGATCGGACGTGTCAGACGGGTCACTTGGAGGCCTCGGCGGGCGGCGGTTTGGGGGTGCCTGGGGTCTTGGGTTTTTCCGTCACCGGCGGAGCGCTGAGGAGCCGGAGCCGGTCGGAGATCAGCGCCACGCGCCGGGCGGCGGTGGGGCCGTCCTTGGCCATCAGCTCCAGAATGGGCGCCGTCTCGCTCTCTTTCATCTGGGCGAAAATTTTCACCGCTGCGTCATCTTGGAACTCCGTCATGATCTTGGCCGCCCCATCCGGGGACATCGCGGCGTACACTTTGGCCAGGCGCTTGAGGTTGGCGAGTTCGTTTTCCTGGATGCGCACGAACGCCTGGTCCATTTCCGCCTGGAGCGTCACTACGCGCTGCGTGACGATGCCAATTTCCTGCCGCTCGACGGCGAGGCGGGCGGCCAAGTCGTTGAGTTCCTGTTCGCGGACCTTCAGCGCCTCGCGTTGGGCGAGCAAGTCGGCGAGCATCTCGTCCACCTCCGGATTCTTGAAGGCCCAGGAGGGAACGAGCGGATCCTCCTTTTCGGCGGTGCGCACCTTCAAGGCGCGCTGCTGGGCGATGAGCTTGTCGGGACGCAAGAGCAGCGCAGTGGTGGCTGCGTAGGCCAGCACACCCAAGGCGACGGCCAGCCAGGCGGATTGCAGAATACGAATCATGGGGCAAGGGTCTCCGGCACCTGCCGCCAGGTGCCCGCGAGCGTGGAAGTGCGGCCCGCGAGGTCGTCGAGCAACTTCTGCTCGTCACGGGCGAGGGTGTAATCGTAGGCGCGGTGAAGTTTCGCGCGGTATTTTTCGAGCGCCTGCCGGGCTTGCGTGGCCTTGACGAGCGCACCCTGTGCCAGGTCGGCGGCCTGCTGGGCGCGGGCCAGGTCTTGTTGCAGACGGACCCGGCGTTCTTCAAGCACGACGCGGTAATTGCCGAGGCGCTCCAGTTCGTTGGCTGGCAGGCCGGTCTGGAGCCGCGCCTGCTGTTCGGCGGCGAGCGCGGTGAGGTGCTGCCCCACGGTCGTCAATTCAGTCTGCACCGCTTCGACGGCGCGCAACGCTCGGGCGTAATGCCGCTGGGCTTCCTGTTCCTTCTCCTCGCGGAGGGTCAGGATGGCTTGCAGGGAAAAGCGAAAAGCTTTCATGGCGGCTACTGGCGATTAGGACGCGGCGGCGCTTTGGGCGGCGGCGGGGCCATGACGGCGGCGAGAGCAGCCCAGCTCTTGGGCGTTAGAAAGCCTTCGCCGACGGGCTGGCGCAGGAATTGGCGCAACGGGCCATGCAGGCGGATGGCTTCGTCAATCACCGGGCTGCTGCCAGGCGGGTAAGCGCCGATGTTGATGAGATCCTGGTTTTTCCGATAGGTCGCCATGTGTTCGCGGGCGCGGCCGGTAAGGTCGAGTTGTTCCGGCGTCAGCAAATCCCGCGTGAGCCGGCTGACGCTTTCCAGCACATCAATCGCCGGGTAGTGGTTCTGCGTCGCCAGTTCGCGCGTCAGGACGATGTGGCCATCCAGGATCGAGCGCACGGAATCGGCGATGGGATCGTTCATGTCGTCAGCTTCGACGAGGATGGTGAACAGGCCGGTAATCGCGCCGCGCGCGCCGGTGCCGGCGCGTTCGAGCATCTGCGGAAGCAGGGAGAAAACCGACGGCGTGTAGCCGCGCGTGGCGGGTGGTTCGCCGACGGCCAGGCCGATTTCGCGCTGGGCCATCGCGAAGCGCGTCACCGAGTCCATCATCAAAAGCACGTTCTGGCCGAGGTCGCGGAAGTATTCGGCGACGGCCAGAGCGAGGAAGGCGCCTTTGAGCCGGGCGAGAGCGGGTTCGTTGGAAGTGGCGACGATGGTGACGGATTTCTTCCGCCCGGCTTCGTCGAGGTCTTTCTCCAAGAACTCCCGGACTTCACGGCCGCGCTCGCCGATCAGCGCGATGACGTTCACGTCGGCTTCGGCCTGGCTGGCCATCATGCCGAGCAAGGTGGATTTGCCGACGCCGCTGCCGGCGAAAATGCCGAGGCGCTGGCCGCGTCCGCAGGGGATGAAGGTGTCGAGCGCCTTAATGCCGGTGCGAAAGACGTTGCGGATGCGTTCGCGCTGGAGCGGATGGGGGGGCGGGCGGTTGAGCGGAACGGAGTGTTCGCTGACGATTGGGCCGTGGCCGTCGAGCGGCTGGCCAAGGCCGTCAATGACGCGGCCTTTCAAGCCTTCGCCGACCGCGACATGGAGCGGCGCGCCGGTGGCAATGACTTCGCTGCCGGGATGAATACCGCGCACTTCGCCCAGCGGCATGAGCAGGAGATGGTGATTCCGGAAACCGACGACTTCCGCCAGCGTGCTTTCGTCGTGGCGGGCGGATTCGATGCGGCAGACTTCGCCGACGGCGGCCATCGGGCCTTCGGATTCCACCACGAGGCCGATGAGTTGCACCACGCGACCGCGAGTTTCCACGGTGGGCGCGGCGCGGACCCGCGCCAAGGCGTCGCGGAAGCGGCTGCCTTCAAGTGGAGGGTTGGCGCTCATGGCGCGAGGGTTTGCCGGACGCGGTCAAGGCGGGTCTCGCGGCGGGCGTCAATCACGCCAAACTGGGTGCGCACCAGGCAGCCGCCGCGGGCGATTTCCGGCGCGGGGACGAAGTGCATCTGTTCCTGCCGGGGCGCGGTCGAAAGCAGTTCCGACGTGTGGCGTTGCAAGAGCGCCAAGTCATCCGGGTGGAGGTGGATGAAAAACTCGGTGGCTTCTTCGCCTTGAGCCAGCGCGGCGCGGACGTTGGCCTCGACGAGTTCGTGGTTGATCGGCACTTCCGCCACGATCCGCTGTGCGGCGGTGAAGGCGATTTCAATAAGGGCGTTCTCGGCGTCGCGGGTGACCTGGCCCACGGCCTGGCGCAGGGACTGGAGCACGCCATTGTGCAGTTCGAAAAGTTCGTTGCGTTGCTGGAGCAGTTGCGCGCCCAGGCGCTGCTCGCCGTCCACCAAGCCGCGCGCATAGGCTTGCTCTTCCCGCTCCCGGAGCAGAGCCGCCACGTCGGCGGCCGGCACCGTGGGGCCGAGCGAGACCTCCCGTACGGGCCGAGAAAATGGGATGGTTTTAGACCATTTCATGGAGGGCGTTACGGCGGCCGCTGCCCAGATCAACGTCGCCTTCGGCTTCCAGCTTGCGCACGGCGTCAATCACTCGCAGTTGGGCGCTTTCGATGTCGCGCAGGCGCACTGGTCCCATGTACGTGATTTCCTCTGTCACGGTTTCGGCGGCGCGCTTGGAAATGCAGCCGAGCAGGGTGGCCTTGAGCTTGTCGCTGGCGGTCTTGAGGGCCATGGCGAGGTCGCGCATGTCCACTTCGCGCAGGATGCGCTGGAGGGCCTGCGGTTCCAGAGCCGCCAGATCCTCGAAGGTGAACATTTTCTGGCGGATGGCCTGGCAGAGGTCGGGGTTGTGCTCCTCGATGGAAAGCAACAGGGATTTGCCCGCCGTCTTGTCCATGGAGTTGAGGATGTCCGCCGCGGTCTTGATGCCGCCGGTCTGGTTCAAGGCGCGCGTCTGGCGCACGCCCAGTTTGGTGTTCAGGATGCCAACGACTTTCTCGACCACTTCGATGGGCGTGGGGGACAAGGTGGCGAGGCGCTCGAGGATGCGCTCGCGCTGGTCCGGAGGGATCAAGGCAAACACCAACGCCGCCTTGTCGGGGGGGATGAAACTAAGCACCAGCGCCACGGTCTGGGGCTGTTCATGGCGGAGCAGGTTGTAAATCTGGCGCGGCTCCATGTCGGAGATGCCCTGCATGGCGACCAGCGAGCCGCGGGAGGGGGCGACGCGGTTGATGATGTCGGTGGCGCGAAAGACGCCGAGGGCTTTTTCCAGGGATTGCCGGGCAAAATCGAGGCCGCCGTGGATGGAGGTGCCGGCGTGCAGTGCCACGGCGGAGAATTCGGCGAGCAAATCCCGCTGTAACTCCTGGCTGATCAAGGTGATCTTGGCCATTTCGCTGGTGATCAGTTCCACCTCCTCCGGCTCGAAACTCTTAAGCACCTGCGCCGCGCTGTCGGTGCCGAGCATGACGAGCAACGCGGCCAGCTTCTGTATTTTCGTGAGACTGGCGATCTCGCCACCGGCCTCGCCGGACTTAGTTTCGGCACTGGAGCTGGGCATAGGCGAGGGGGAGGGGGAGGGGGAAATCCGAAATCCGAAATCCGAAATCCGAAATCCGAAGTCCGAAGGTCGAAGTCCGAAGTACGAAACAGCATGTCCCAGCCGCTCCCCGGAGAGCAGATTTTCGGCGGACAGGCAGGATGGCTTTCAGGATTTTGGACTTCGGATTTCGGACTTCGGATTTCGGATTTGTTTCGGGCTTCGGCTTTCGGCTTTCGGCTTTCTTTTGGCCTTCCCGTTCCCACTGGCAGGGTTTTGCCAGTGCCTCGATGGCTGCTTCTTCCTTCATACTTTATTTCGGCGGCGGCGCGCCACGGGTCAGCCAGGAGCGGATGGCCTGCGTCATGTTGTTGGGGTTCTCCTGGACCAACCGGTTGAGGACTTCCACCGTGACGAGGTTGGGTTCTTCGTCCCAATCCGGCTGCGGGCGGCCATGACCGTTGCCGTTGCCGTTGCCGTGCCCGTTGTGCCCGTTGCTGTGAGTGGCAAAGTAACCGATCGGGATACCCATCGGGAGATCCTCTATCGGGGTGCGCCTGAGCAGGCGCAGGAGCACCATCAGGATCGCCAGGGCGACGCCCGGATAGAGCACGGTTTTGCCCACCTGCCACCAGAATTCCTCGCGCTCCTGCCGTTCCAGGCGCTGGTTGAAGTCCGTGGCGAACTGGTCGTTGAAGGGCAGCTCCTCGAGGACGACCTGGTCGCCGCGGGTGAGGTCCGCGCCGAGGGCGTTCTGGACGATACGGCGAAGCTTCTCCAACTCCGCTTCGGTGCGCGGCACGGCTTTGCGAGCGGCACCGACGCCCTCCATGCGAGCGGCCACAGTGACGGCGCTGGAGAGGCGCTTGATGCCGCCAGCGGATTGGAAGGTGTTGCTCGTGATCTTGCTGATCTCGTATTCGGTGGTGCCGAGGGTCTTCTTGTTCTTGGTGCTATTCAGCGGGTTGCCACCCTGGGAAGCGTTATTGGTCTGGCCGGGTGTGTTGGCGGCCACGCCCACCACGCCGGCGGAATCGGCGGTCGAGGTGTCATTGTTTTCGTCGTTCTTCGTCTGGCTGCGAATCACCTGGCCCAACGGGTCGAAGGTCTCCTCCATGCGGGAAGTCGTCTCAAAATTGATCTCCGCCGACACCAGGACGGTGGCCTGGCCGGGACCGAGCACTTTTTCCAACATGTTTTTCGCCTTCATTTCGAGGTATCGCTCCAGGTTGCGCCGGGCACCCAGTTGGCTGCTGGTCACGCCCACCAGTGAATCTTCCTCGGCGTTTTCCGAGAGGGCATTGCCCTGGTTATCAATGACGGTGACAAAGTTCGCCTTCAGCCCCTCGACGGAGTTGGCCACCAGGAAGCGGATGGAATTGACGGCGGCCGGTGCCAGCGCCGAAT
>CAINDV010000645.1 GCA_903847485.1 uncultured Verrucomicrobiota bacterium | reverse complement strand
GACCACGCCGGCGGCGCCGTATCGGCAGCCGGGGACGTTGCGGGTAGCGGTGTTCCTCTGCGGGGCGGTGTTAGGGGTGATGGGGCGCGACGTGGTGATCAAACTGTCGGCGGCGTGGGGGTGGTTTGCGCAAGCATAAGCCATTGGTGGACGCGGCTTTGGACTGGCTGAAATACCCTTCGCCGAAGTTGGTGCCACCCGAGGACCGGCTGGTCATGTGGGGCGGTCACATCTGAAACCTGGGGCTGCCGGCACCCCAAAAACGCCGGTCTACTTCGGAATTCGGGTTGAAATCCAGCAAGAGCGAGCGCAGTTCGTGCTGCCGGACGGCTTGCAGGTGCCAGGCAAGGCGTTGGAAGAAGTAGCCGTCGTCGGGACCACCGGGCCAGTTGCTTGGATTGCGGATTGCGGATTGCGGACTTCACACTGCGCCGCGTAGGCATCGAGCAGGCGCGTGTGCAGGGCGGGCAGTTGTTTCTCACGCTGCTTGCGGATGTAGTCCCCTTGAAGGTCGTGGAGCAGGAGCGCGGTTTTGTCCCCGACTTGCTGAACGGTGGCAAGTTAGCGGACGGCCAGGCGGTCCATGCAGGCGCAGGTCGTCGCGGGCGTGAGGCCCCAGAGCACTTGCAGCGGGCCTTCGGGAATTGGCTCGTCCTCGGGAAACACCGCGAGGTCGAGGTAACGCTCGCGGTCGTCGGGTGGCGGTTCGTCCACGCTCACGGCGATGGCGCGCAGTAGGTCCGGGTACGGATAATCCGTGAAGGCGCGACGGAACTCCTCCAGCTCGCGGCTGCGGAGGAATTCCAGGGCGTCCGGCCAGACCGTGGGGCGCAGTTGCACCATCGCGCCAATCATCGCCAGGGCCAGCGGCAGGCGGCCACATGCCTGGGCCACGTCCGTGGCTTGTAGAGGCAGAAGGGCTGGATCCTTCACGCCCGCCCAGTCGGCCAACATGCGTAGCGCCTCGGGCAGGCTCAGCACGTCCACGCAGAACTCCTGCGCTGCGAGTCCTACCAGCACCTCGCGCTTGCGCGTGGTGACAAGCAGCCAGCCGGGCACGGAGACGAGGTTTAGCGCGGCGGCGTGGTCCAGGTGCCACACGTCGTCGAGGATGAGCAGGGCGCGTTTGCCGGCGAGGGCCTGACGGATGGCGGACTGGGCCGCCGGCTCAGTGGTGAGCGGACCGTCGCAATCCGGCAGCCAACTGGCGAGTTGGTTCATCACGCCGAGCAGGTTCGGCTGCTGGCCGAGGGTGAGCCAGAAGATGCCATCGGGGAAGCCGCTCTGCACGTCGGGGTCGCGCGTGAGGGCGGCGGCGAGGACGGTCTTGCCCACGCCCCCATGCCTTGCACACCCAAGGTGCCCTAGCCGGTGATGGCGACGTTGGCGACGTCGGTGGCGAGCAAGCTGGCGCGAAGCGCCGACAGTTCTTCGTCGCGCAGCAGGTAATGCAAAGGTTCCTTGGGCACTTGGCCGCAGACCGGGTCACGCCCGGCCACTGCCGCCAAGTGAGCCATCAAGTCGGCAATGATCCCGTGCTGCCCGTGTGGACACCAGATGGGCCGAATGCCCAGGTCGGTCAGCCGCTGATTGCGCTTGATGAACTTCGCATCCGCCGCCGGTCGTTCCACCATGGCGTAATGCACAAGCAAGTCCTCGGCTTTCTGATTGCGCAGCTCGCCGGCCAGCGCTTCAAAGACACGCACCGTTCGGTCCTGCTCCAGACTGCACCCCAGGAACAGCAGCGGACGAGTCGCCGCAAACCGCAGAAAAGCCTTCAGCGGCTCGCGCTTGCCGTAGGCTCGCGCGTAATCACCCAAAGTCAGCACCCGGCTGGACTGGTCAGCGGCATCCCCGTGCAACTTCACCAGCACGCGGCGGCTGTGATCAAACGCCTCCCGCAGTTCTTTGACCTTCATGCCGAGGATGATCTTCTCGAACTTCCGCCGGGCATTGTCGAAAACCCTCTCCATTACCGGGTCAAAGTTCGTTGTCAACACTGGCCCGGAGCAGAGGCGCGGCAGTTGCATGATTGCCGCCGCGGGAAGTGGGTTTGCCAAGCGGTGCGCGCCAAACGTGTCTGCCAAAGCGGTGTGAAAGGCGTCTGCTCCCTTCGCTTTCAGCAACGACTCGGCGGCTGCCTCGTATTCGCCATCATCAAGCTGTTTCCGAATCTCTTGCCGTGCTGCGTCGTCCGGTGCCTGCGATTCCAGGAAGGGACGCCACGCCGGAAATCCGAACGGCACCGACATCCCCGCGCCCACAAACGGCACCACGCCCACGCGGGTCTTGAGTTGCTTGACGAGAAGCGGGAGTTGATGACGTTGTCGGCGAGTGAAGCGACGGGCGCAAGGGCAGCGGGCAACGCGGCTGGTGCGGGAAATCCCGTGTCCGCGGCCGGGTTGTTCGCTGCTGAGGGTCGTTTCGCGTCGTTCGTCATGGCTTGAAATCACGGCAAGGTTAGCGCGGATGTTCTAAGGATGGAAGCACAACCGGCCAAGCCCAACACAGTCGCCGCCCACACGGGCCAGGAGCCGCCCATCGGTGGTGGGGCGATGGGCGCTGATGGAAACTGCGGGGATGGCCGCGCAGAACTCCGCATTGCTTTGGCGCATTTCGCTAGCGAGCGCAGCGCAGCCTTCATCGCGAGGGTGTCCCGCGGGCAGCGAAGCGAATGGACGGGATGGGAAGGCCGGCTCCAGTTCTGCGCCCCTGCCAAGATGCGCGCTGTTTGTTGCCGCAGTGCGCTGATCCCACCCGAGGGCTTCGGCATTGGCCGCTGGCACAGCGGGAACGGGCAGCGATACGGCGTTCTCAGCGGGCGGGTCAGTGCCGAACTAAACGCGTCGGATCTGGATGACGCTATGTTCCTGGCGGAGATGGCCGTAAACCTTCATGGCGAGGGCCCCGCCGTCCTTGTGGCCAAGCCAGCGCGAGATGGTCGGGATGTCCACGCCGGCCTCAATGCAGGTGGTCGCGAAGAAATGGCGCAGATCGTGGTGGGTGAAGTGGGGCAAGCCAAGGCGCTTGCAGGCTTTGCTAAGCGTTGTCTTGGCGTAACTGATGGTGCTGACCGTGTCCTGCTGCGCGGGCTGGCGTTCTGTGCGGAGGCGCTCCAGCAGGCCGCGCAGGGCGTCAGTCATCGGGACGGTGCGGCGTTCGTGGTTCTTGGTGCCGTCGTCGCCCCCGGTGACGGTGAGAGTGCCGGCGTCGAAATTGACCTCTGCCCAGCGGAGCGCAGTGCCTTCACCAAGGCGCATCCCGCTGAAGGCGAGCAGTTCGAGCAGGTCGGTGCCGGGAGCGGCTTTGCGCTGGCTGTCGGCGCGACCGTCGCTGGCGCGGATGGCGGCTATGATCTGCTGGAATTGCTCGCGGCTGGGGACGGCGATCTGCGCCTGCGGGATACGGCGACGGCGAATGTGGCTGGCGGGATTGCCGAGAATGAGGCCGGCTTCGACGGCGTGATCGAAGATGGCTTTCATCGCGCCGAGTTCATGCGCGAAGGATTGGGCGGAGAGTCGGGGGCCACGCTCGGTAAGCCAGCGTTCGCAGTGGGCTTTGGTGACGTTGCGCAGGGCGATGTCGCGGAAGTAGGGCGCGAGGCCCTTGAGGGAGCAACGCCGCCGCTCGACGCTCCGGGGCTTCAGGGTGTGGCCGGTGACAGCCAGCCAGCGGTCG
>CAINDV010000644.1 GCA_903847485.1 uncultured Verrucomicrobiota bacterium | reverse complement strand
TTCAAGAAATTCGTGGCCCCGCGAATTTGTTGGGCAAGATGCCCGGATTCGCTGGCGGAGGACCTGCGCCCAGCCGCATGAAACCGTCACTCGCCAGTAGGAGGTTGCGACGTAAAAGCCGTTACGCCCGTCCGTATTAGAGTCGCCACGCAATTCGATAACGCAACTGGTGTTGAAGCCGATATTCAAATCCAACGATGTGCCGAGACCGGTTGCCTTGTCGAACGGATTGGGACGTGTAGGTGGATCGGTGGCAGTCCAGGCACCATTGACGATTTTGTAATCCAGGCGATTTCCTACAGGTATGTTCACACTTGTCACTAGGTATTGTGTGCCGTCCAAAGTGATCCGAAGAGTGAATTCTGCGTGCGAGTCGCCGCCGGGGTTATAGAGCTGGCTCTTCAGCGAAATTCCCGTTAGCACGCCAGCGGTGTTCAGCGCGAACACATTGATCCATGTATGGTAAGCAGTGCCGGCTGAAACAAAGCTTGAAACGCTGGTGTTGGGGATGGTGGGGCGAAGCGACGGAGCGAGTTTAGCAGCGCCCACGCTACCATCTGCCGGCGCTATCCCCGTAAGACCAGAACCATCGCCTAGGAAAGCTGCGGCCTTTACTGTGCCTGCCACATTGAGTTTGGTTAGTGGGCTGGTTGTGCCGATGCCAACATTGCCAGTGCTGTCGATCCTCATTCGTTCCGTCGGGTTTGGGCTAAGACCTGCTTGCTTGGTCGCGAAGATCAGGTGGCCCTCCACGCCTACGGATGCGGCACTGTGGTAGGCATTCAATCCAAAGATACCAGCCACAGGATTGTCGTGACTCTCTTTGAAGAGGATCCCTCCAAAGTTGTTCTGTGTGCCATTCGCATTTCCAATCTGAAGCACCCCAGGCTCGGCGGCCAATGAGGTATTGCCGCTGGATGTGTAAAGGTCCAGTTTCGCTTTGGGTGTTTTTGTACCGATACCGATGTTGCCACCGCCGGAACCGGCAGGGGCCATCGTCATCACGACACGGTTGTCTATGCCGAACTGAATCGGATTAGCACCTTCTGCGGCAATGACCAAAGCCCTGGCAGTATCACCCACCAACAGGCCACCAGCCACGGTTGTCTCTTGCCCGATGATATGTTGAATGGAGCCTCCGGCCGTGTCCTTGAATTCAATCGCGGCGGCTCGGCCTGCCCCGCTGGTCTCCAGGCGCAGAATGGAATCACCACTGCCAGCATCAACATGAAGTTGTGTTGCTGGAGTAGCTGTTCCAACGCCCACCGCGCCTCCTTTTGGGTTCAGCAGAAGTCGTGCGGGCTGGCTAGCATCAAGCGCTTGCACTACACCAGCCGCCTCCACTCCGGCATTGTAGAAGTAGCCCAGTTTTAGCGCTGAGTTGGTATTGGCGTAGGTGGAAATCGCCACTTGGCCGGCGTCGTTAGCGTTTGTCGCGCCTCTGCTCACGAGCAGATCGCCTCCTTCTACGTTGAACCGGCTCTGCGGGCTGGTCGTGCCAATGCCGACATTGCCATTTCCTGCCACCGAAACCGCCGTGGTCGAACCACCCGGCACCGTGAGTTTCTCCGCGCTCTCGGCCTTGATCGCAAACGGCGCGCTGAGGACTTGTTGGCGCGGAGTGATGGCATTGTTGTTGCCGACCTTGATCTCGACGAAGCGATTGGTGGCGTTGAAGGCGTCTTTGATGGAATTGCCGCCGGTGTCCACCGGGCCGAGCATGACGTTGAAGTAGTCATGAACCACTGGAATCTACGGCCCGTGCCCCCGCCCGCTCACGCCGTCGAACACCTGCGGCCCCGAGACCTGGTTACCGCCGGTCGCAGCGTCGTGAATGGTGAAGGTCAGCATGTAGTCCGTCGTAGCCAGCGGGGCACCGTTGGCATCCGTCAACTGACCCTGGTAGTTGATGAGCGCAGGGACGGTTTGGGCCGGAGTATGGCCGCAAGAGAACGCAAAGAACGCAAAGAGAAGAACGAACATTTTCATGGATTGAGTTGTGTAGTGTTAAAATCGCGGAGTGCCGGACGGCCAGACGTATTCCGTCCCAACGGGGTTAGAGGCATACTTGGCTGGCCCCAGTTTCCACAATTCAGTTTTCGTAGGCCGTGGCAACGTAGAATCCATTTCGGCCATCGGCATATCCATCAGACCGGATGTCAATCACCAGACTGGACGTGAAGGCATACGAGAAATCTGCCGCTGTGCCCACAGCCGCCACTTTGTCAAAGCTCTCGGCGAATGTGGGTGGCTGTGCATTGACCCACGTCGTGAGGTAAACGAGCTTCCAAAAGCTGCTTGTTTGAGTGAGTCCGCTCACAATGAACTGTTTGCCATCCAATGTAATCCTGACTGAGAATGTTGCGCTCGAATTGTAAATAACACCTTTTAGGAAATGCCTCTTAGTGTTCCGCTGCCATTAAGCGTGAACGCGTTTAACCAGTTTCCATTCGAGTCGTTTGCCTTAAAATAGCCCGATACGCTTGTCTTCGGAGTTCTCGGCCGCAACTCGGGCACCAACTTCGCTGCCGTCACGCTGCCATCAGCGGGCACGATTCCAGTCAGACCAGAGCCATTGCCGGTGAATGCTGCTGCCTTTATTGTGCCAGCCACGTCCAATTTAGCTGCCGGGGTCGTGGTTCCAATACCGACATTCCCGGAAGGAGCAATTCTCACTCGGCTGTTCTCGCCTCCGGTGAAGAAGTCGATGCCGAAGTACGCAGAGACATAGGCATTGGCTCCATTGGGAAGCCATTCGCTGTTATGGCGAAACCCAAGGCCGTAATAGTTCAGTACTCGCCCTCGTACAGGAAGTTGCCGGGGCCATACGCGATGCCGGGTGGGTTATTATTGTCGGCAGTAGAAATCCCAATCTCCAATTTCCCGCGAAAAAACGCGTCGCTTGCGACATCTAACATTCTTTGTGGGCTGGTCGTGCCGATGCCGACGTTGCCAGTAACGTCAAGCACTGTTAGATAATCGCCTCTCACACCGAGAGAAAGAGCCCCGCTTGCCGCAGATGCTCGGATGTGAGAGCCGGTCTCATCTGCATATTGGGAAATATACTGGCTCGGAACTCTTGCTCTGGTGGTCCTGATTGTGCCAGAGACTTCCAGAGGTGATTGGGGTGCCGTTGTGCCGATGCCGACGTTGCCGGTTGAGGTAATCCTCATCCGCTCGTAGTCGCCTTGGCCCAGTCTGGTCCAAATACCTAAATCCGTAGTGCCATCACCACCAACGGCTGTCTTGAACTGTGCCACGCGCCCGAACTGGGCGTCGGCACTTTGAAACTCAAGATTCCCAGCGACAGCCAAGCTTTCGTGCGAGTAGGCTGTCCCAATGCCGACATTGCCATTTCCTGCCACCGAAACCGCCGTGGTCGCTCCACCCGGCATCGTAAGTTTCTCGGCGCTCTCCGCCTTGATCGCAAACGGCGCACTGAGAATCTGCTGCCGTGGCGTGATGGCATTGTTGTTGCCCACCTTGATTTCCACGAAGCGGTTCGTGGCGTTGAAGGCGTCCTTGATGGAGGCGCCGCCGGTGTCCACCGGGCCGAGCATGACGTTGAAGTAGCCCTGAACCACCGGAATCTTCGCCCCGTGGCCCCGCCCGCCCACGCCGTCGAAGATCTGCGGTCCCCAGATCTGGATACCGCCGGTCGCAGCGTCGTGAATGGTGAAGGTCAGCATGTAGTCCGTCGTAGCCAGCGGGGCACCGCCCGCATCCGTCAACTGGCCCTGGTAGTTGATAAGTGCGGGGACGGATTGAGCCAGGGCGGCGGCGCAGAGCAGCGCTATCGCCGTGCAGGTTAGCAATGTGGATTTCACGTTCATGGCAGTGTAAAGGGCTTGTCAGGTTGCTGTTTCATTCCTCGGTGGTAGTCGGCTCAGTTGCCAGAATAGTGGTAAGTCTCGAAATAGAGTTTGATGTCCGAGACCCCTTTCCAGGAGCCATTGCCGTTAATGAAGCGTTGAATGCCCAGTTGGGGATCGCTCCGATGAAGTTCGATGCCAGGGATGATGAGCATCCAGCGGCTGTTCCAAACGGAGCGACCGAGGAGACGGGAATCCCGAGTGATCTTGCTGGTATCCAACGTGCCAGAGCCGAGATCCACGGTGCCATCCACCGCGCTGAACTTGTTGATTTCGGCGAAGGTTCCGGTCAATCCATCGTAGATGGGGATGCCGATGGAGGTCACCAATGACGGGTCGGCCAGGAAGTCGCGCGGCATGGGGATCTTCTGGTCCACGACGCGCCATTCTCGCACACGGAAATCAAGAGCATTTGGGACGCGGGTCTGGTCCATGCCGGCAGGAATCAAGTAGGCATACGGTGCCTGGTCCAGCCCCTGTGCTGTGGCCAAATAGCCGCTGAACCAAAGGCCCATGGAGGTGATCTTGGCGGCGAAGAAGGTCGGGTTGTAGGAGGTCTCGCCTCCCGTTCCGGGCAGGCCGAAGAAGTTCTTGTCCGCGTACATAACACTTGGGAACTCAATGACTATGCCGGGCTCGCCAGCGGCCGGCTCCGCACGTGGCGGCCGCTGGCGCTCTTCTATCAGGCGCTGGCCGTGAGCGATGGCGGAGCGGTAGCTGGCAGCGGCCTGATTAATGGACTCCAGCGTGGTATAGAGGTCCAGGCGGATGGAGGCTTCCAGCCGGACGAGTTCCTGCAACTGGGCGATCTGTTGGGCCGCAGCCTGGGCCTGGCGGTTTGTGGTCAGGATGATGTTCTGCACCGTCTGCTGGATTTCCTTGGCTTGCTGGATGTCCAATTCGGCCAGGGATTCCTGGTTGGCGTTGCGGGTTTCGTCCTCTGCGCGCTGGTTCCCATCTTGTAGAATGCCAAAACGAGCCACTCCCCAAAGGTCCGCCATGAAGCCGCTGGATGTGCCCGCTATAAGCCCAGTCAAGGCCGGCAGTCCTTCCGCAATGGCGTTGGCGTTCAAGGTCGCCATTCGCCCCTTGGTCTGGAAATCAAGCTGCCGCTCGCGGGACCGCCGAACGGCTGTATTGAGGGTCTCCTGCATGTTCAACCCCTGATACATGATGATGATCTCCAAGTCGTTCAGGTTAAACTGGGCGTGAAGCAGTGCCGCTTGGTCTTCGATCTGGGCCAAGTGGTTGTTGTAGTCCAGAAACGCCTTGTCGTAGCGAGACTTGGCTTGGAAGACCTCCGTCTGGCGGTTCTGGATTTCGCCGACCGCCGGGCGCGTGCTGACTCCCCAAGACGGCGGCTTGATCAGGCCAAAGCCCTCCTGCGAGAGGTAGAAAGTGACCGGGTGCTCGCTCCAGAGCAGGTTGCCATTGGTGTCCAGCGTGGAGACGCGGTTGGTGATGGTGAAGACGAGCGGGCTCTGCGGGGTGACGCCAACCGCCACGGAGGGATCGCCGAACAGGAAATGAAAGTCCTCCGTGTCCGATCCGGTATAGCCAGAGGGATAGGTTTTTCCGGGGCCAACATCAGCGTCGTACGGACGGCCAAAGACTTCGATGAGGCGATTGGTGAAGTCCAGTTCCTGCTTTTCGACACCACGCTTGAAATCCAACTCGGTGTCGAACTGCCGGCGCAGCATCTGGCTGGCCTCGTTGGCATGGTTAAACACGCCGATGGCGTCGTTGAGGGCCATCACCGCGCGGTCATAAACCTGCTCAAAGTGGTTCTTGCCGTCTTTGAAGCCACCGCCCGTCGCCAATTCCAGTCCAAACGGAATGGCGTTCTTGGCAACCCCCAACGGATTCAAGCCAATGTCCATGTTGTCCCCATGTTGCTGGACGGTGGCAAACGCCGAGGCGATCTCTCGCAACTCCAGCACGGTGGAACGATCCACCTTCTGCTCGCCTGGCGGAGCGGGCAGTCCATCGCCGGGCGGCAGCATGGCGTTGCCCACAATCCAGTCAAGCAAAGCTCCCTGTCCCACGCGTGAGGCCCACTCCGCGACGCCCCAGGCACGATTTGTGTCGCTGTCGGGGTAGCCCCTGTATTGCTGCTGCGGGTCCTCACGGTAATTTTGCCGATAGGTCAACTCCAGGATTTCAGCCCCCGTCTTGGCTTTGGCGGCAGCGGCCGACGCAAACTGGCGTTCATATTGGTACTGGCGAGTGACGGTTTCATGCGGCTTGGCGCAGGTCCTCCGCCAGCGAATCCGGGCATCTTGCCCAACAAATTCGCGGGGCCACGAATTTCTTGAACGTATGGGTTAT
>CAINDV010000643.1 GCA_903847485.1 uncultured Verrucomicrobiota bacterium | reverse complement strand
TCCCCCGCGCCCGCTGGCCGAGATTGACGCCGAGCTGAAAGCCTGCACCGACCGCATCCTCACGATGATTGGGGCCTGACCAAATGAGCTTTCCGCCCATTCCAGAATCCACACCCATCTTGACGGGAAGCTGGCAAGCTGGTAAGATGGCTCCATGAAAACAACGCTCGATTTGCCTGATGAGTTGGTGCGGGAAGTGAAAATGCGCGCCCTCGTGCAGGGACGGACCGTGAAGGATCTTGTCGCTGAGTTCCTCCGGGAGGGCCTGGGAATGGCAGCCGTTGGCCGGTCGAAGCAGTCCCCCACCAGTGAGCGGGTCGAGATCAAGGAAAGCGGTCTGCCGGTAATTCGCTGTCGTCCTGGTGCCCCGGCCAGCCGGATGAACGTGGCAGACTTGCTCAAACTCGAACAGAAAACCCAAAGCGAGGAGGATTTGCAACGTGCCGGGCTTGCTCTTTGACACCAACGTGTGGATCGCGACGATCTTCACCACGCATCCATTTCACCAGCCGGCCCAGCGATCCTTGCAGCAAGCGACGCCTGCCCTTCCGGCAGTTTTTTGTCGCTCCACGCAGCAGAGCTTTCTGCGTCTGGCCTCCACTCCAGCGCTGTTGAAGGCTTACGGCGCGGAGGGCTTGACCAATCGCGATGCACTGGTGGCGCTCGAAGCCTTGCTGGCCCTGCCTCAAGTCTGTGAACGGGAGGATCCCCCCGGAGTGCTCGCGCTCTGGCGGCGTCTGGCGTCCCGCGACACGCCTTCGCCCAAGGTGTGGATGGATGCCTATCTGGCCGCCTTCGCGATCATCGGTGGATTGCGCATGGTTTCCCTGGATCACGATTTCAAGAGCTTCGAAGCGCAGGGGCTTGCGTTGGTCCTGCTCAACCCCTGACTGCCGTGCCCACAAAAACCAAGATCTCCCAACCGGTAACAAATTGTCACCGGTTGAAAAGTCCCCACAACTCGCCCAACCTCATCTCGCCATCATGAACAACAACCTCGCCATTTTTGAAGGCCACCACATCCGCCGCCACTACGACGAGAAGACCGAGACGTGGTGGTTTTCCGTCGTGGACATCGTCCGCATGCTGACTCAGCAGCCGGATTATCAGGCGGCCAGAAAATATTGGAAAGTCCTCAAAGGCCGTCTGGCCAAAGAGGGCAGTCAGGTGGTCACAAAGTGTGACCAACTGAAAATGCCCGCCGCCGACGGCAAGAGCTACCTCACCGACCGCATCCTGACCCTGATCGGAGGCCTCACCCCATGAGCGACTCCGGCCAATTCCTCCTCTATACCGCGCCGGACGGGGCGGTGAAAGTGGACGTGTTTTTCAAGAACGAAACCGTCTGGCTCACGCAAAAGGCGCTGGCGGACTTGTTTGGGGTGAAGCGCCCGGCCATCACGAAGCATTTGGGCAACATCTTCTCCACCGGGGAACTGGTGGAAGCTTCAGCATGTTCCATTTTGGAACATACTGCCCGCGACGGAAAAACCTACTCCGCCAAATACTACAACCTCGATGCCATCATCGCCGTCGGCTACCGGGTCAACAGCTACCAGGCCACCCAGTTTCGCATCTGGGCCACCCAGACGTTGCGCGAGTTCATCACCAAAGGCTTCGTCCTGGATGACGAGCGGCTCAAACAGGGCAAGAAAGCCTTCGGCCAGGACTACTTCGACGAACTGCTCGAGCACATCCGGGAAATCCGGGCCAGCGAGCGGCGCTTTTACCAGAAGATCACCGACCTCTACGCACTCTCGCTGGACTACAGCCCCGAGGCTCCGCTTACCCAGGAGTTCTTCGCCACCGTGCAGAACAAACTCCACTGGGCCATCACCGGCCAGACGGCGGCGGAGCTGATCTACGGCTCCGCCGACGCGACGAAGATTTACATGGGCCTGACGACGTGGAAGCGCGCCCCGCGCGGCAAGATTGTGAAGTCCGACGTGGCGGTGGCCAAGAACTACCTCAGCGAAGCGCACGTGAAGGAGTTAAACCGCATCGTCTCCGCCTACCTCGATCTCGCGGAAAACCGGGCCACGCGCGGCATCGTGATGAAGATGGCCGATTGGGTGGGCTTCCTGCACCGCTTCCTCGAGCTCTCCAACTACCCCATTCTCCAGGACAAAGGCCGGGTGAGCGCCCTGGAGGCAAAGCTCCAAGCCGAGGGTGAATACGAGGTTTACCGCCAGCGGCAGGATGCCGAATACATCTCCGACTTCGACCGGGAGATCAAGCGCCTTGAGGGCAAGAAAACATGACGTCTTTCCTCAACCCCCACCCTTCAACTCTCAACCCTCCGCAATGAGCTTCCCCCGCTACCCCAAATACAAGGACAGCGGCGTGGAATGGCTGGGCCAGGTGCCGGAGCATTGGGAGGTGAAACGGCTTCGTTTCGCTACTGAACTCAATCCATCCAAGTCAGAGGTGGCCAAACTGGATCGAGAAACGCCCGTTTCGTTTCTGCCAATGGAAGCCATCGGCGACGACGGCACATTGAGCTTGGAGAATGAGAAGACAATCGGGGAACTGGAAAGCGGTTATACCTACTTCCGCGATGGCGATGTCATCGTCGCAAAGATCACGCCTTGCTACGAGAACGGCAAAGGCGCGCTGATGCGAGGGCTGAGGAACGGAATCGGATTCGGAACAACCGAGTTGATCGTCGCCCGCCCTAAGGCAGACCAAGTCACCGGGACTTACCTGCACTATCTATTCATCTCGCCAGACTTTCGAAGCATCGGCCAATCACACATGTATGGCGCGGGCGGACAAAAGCGCGTGCCAGATGCGTTCGTTCGGAACTTCGCCACCGCGTTCCCGCCGGTTGCCGAGCAAACCGCCATCGCCGCGTTTCTGGACCGGGAGACGGGGAAGATTGATGGGCTGGTGGCGGAGCAGCGGCGGCTGATGGAACTGCTGAAAGAAAAACGCCAGGCCGTCATCTCCCACGCCGTCACCAAGGGCCTCAACCCCCACGCCCCCCTCAAGCCCTCCGGCATCGAATGGCTCGGCGAGGTGCCGGAGCATTGGGAGGTTGTGGGCATGACGAAATACCTCTCTTCGCTCGTCGACTACCGTGGGCGCACGCCGCCCAAGGTCGATGAGGGAGTCTTTCTCCTCACAGCTCGAAACATCCGCGACGGAAAGGTGGATTACACCACGTCAGAGGAGTTCATTCCGGAGAGCGAGTATGAAGACGTAATGAGGCGCGGAAAGCCGGAGGTCGGCGACGTTCTGTTCACCACCGAAGCACCACTTGGGCAGGTCGCCAATATGGACCGAACAGACGTGGCTCTGGCGCAACGCGTCCTCAAGTTTCGGGGGCAAGCGGGCATCTTGGACAATTACTTCCTGAAGTATTGGCTCATGGGGAGCTTTGCTCAGGCGGACATGGAACAACTTGCCACTGGCTCAACTGCTCTCGGCATCAAAGGCAGCAAAGTTGTGCAGTTGCGGCTCTGCCTTCCGCCAAACGATGAGCAACGGGCAATTGTCATCTTCCTCGACGCCGAGCTCTCCAAGTTCGACACCCTCACCACCGAAGCCCAGCGCGCCATTGACCTGCTGCAAGAACGCCGTACCGCCCTCATCTCCGCCGCCGTCACCGGCCAGATTGACGTACGCCCTCTCACCGGTAAGCAACCCGCATGAGCGATTTGTCCACCGCCTGCCAACCGCTACGAAACCGCGCGCCAGCGTCTTGGACTGCGCCAGCCCTCTGGCACTTTTGGGGTCGTGGCGTGGGCGAAAGCGGCAGAGGACTGCCGCAGTCCAAAACCTTGCGGAACTCACCACCGAAGCCCAGCGCGCCATTGACCTGCCGCAAGAACGCCGCACCGCCCTCATCTCCGCCGCCGTCACCGGCCAGATTGACGTGCGCCCTCTCAACCGGTAAGCAACCCGCATGAGCAATTTGTCCACCGCCTGCCAACCGCTACGAAACCGCGCGCCAGCGTCTTGGACTGCGCCAGCCCTCTGGCGCTTTTGGGGGCGTGGCGTGGGCGAAAGCGGCAGAGGACTGCCGCAGTCCAAAACCTTGCGGAACTCGACCGCCCGCCTTTGCGCGAAAAATCATTAACCCTATGAGCAACGAAATCACCCCCTTTGAGCAAATCCGCCGGATGAATCCAGCGGGCAACGAGTTCTGGTCCAGCCGCGACTTCGCCCGCGTGCTCGGCTACACCGACTATCGGAACTTTGAGGCCGTCATCGCCAAGGCCAAGACCGCCTGTTTCAACAGCGGGCAGCGTCTGGAAGACCATTTCGTTGATATCACCGAAATGGTCGGGATCGGCAGCGGGGCGCAGCGCCCGCTTAAGACCGTGGTGATGTCGCGCTACGCCTGCTACCTCGTTATCCAGAACGCCGATCCGGCCAAGGAGATCGTGGCGGTCGGCCAGACCTATTTCGCCGTCCAGACCCGGCGGCAGGAACTGAGCGACCAGGAGATCGAGGAGCAACCCCGCCGCACCATTCGCTCGGAGCTGAGAACCCATAACACCCAACTGGCCGATGCCGCCAGGGGGGCCGGGGTCATTGAGCCGCGAGACTACGCCATTTTCCAAAACCACGGCTACATGGGCCTCTACGGCGGACTGGGCGCGCAGGACATCCACGCTCGGAAAGGCCTGAAGAAAGGCCAGCAAATCCTCGACCACATGGGCAGCACCGAACTGGCGGCGAATCTCTTCCGCGCCACGCAAGCGGAGGAAAAACTGCGCCGGGAAAAGATTGTCGGCAAAGCGAAGGCGAAGCAAGCCCACCGCGAAGTCGGTGCCAAGGTCCGCCAGACCATCCAAGAATTGGGCGGCACCATGCCCGAACATCTCCCCAACGCCGAGAGCATCAAGCGGTTGGAGTCCAAGGCCAAAAAGGCGCTCAAGGCCAAGAATCCGTGAAGCAATAGAATCCACACCCCGCCCATGAGCCTCCACCAAGAAATCAACTTCGAGACCGAGATTTGCCAGCACCTCGCCACCCACGGCTGGCTGTATGCCGAGGGCGATGCCGCCGGCTACGACCGGGCGCGGGCGTTGTTCCCGGCGGATGTGCTGGCGTGGGTGCAGACCACGCAGCCCGAGGTCTGGAAGGTTCTGGATAAGAACCACGGCGCGCAGGCCGGGGAAACGTTGCTCGCCCGCCTGCGCGATCAGATTGACCGATTCGGGACGCTGCATGTGCTGCGCCACGGCATCGAATTGCTCGGCCTCAACAAGCCGCTCAAGCTGGCGGAGTTCAAGCCCGCGCTGGCCATCAATCCCGACATCCTCGTCCGCTACGCCGCCAATCGCCTGCGGGTGGTGCGGCAGGTACGCTATTCCCTCCACAACGAGAACAGCATTGATCTCGTCCTGTTCCTCAACGGCATCCCGGTGGCCACGGTGGAACTGAAGACGGACTTCACCCAGAGCATCGGCGACGCGATTGACCAGTATCGCTTTGACCGGCTGCCGCGTCCCAAGGGCCAGGCTCCCGAGCCGCTGCTGTCCTTTCCCAGCGGGGCGTTGGTGCATTTCGCCGTGAGCAACAGCGAGGTCGCCATGGTCACGAAGCTGGACGGCCCGCCCACGCGCTTCCTGCCGTTCAACCAGGGCAACGACGGCGGCGCGGGCAACCCGGTCAACCCGTCCGGTGGCCACCGCACCGCCTACCTCTGGGAACAGGTCTGGGCGCGGGAGAGTTGGCTGGAGATTCTCGGCCGTTACCTCATTGCCCGGCGCGACAAGAAGAAGCGAATCACGGAGATCATCTTCCCGCGCTACCAACAGCTCGACGTGACCCGCGATTTGCAGGTCGCCGTGCTCCGGGATGGCCCCGGCGGGAAGTATCTCGTCCAGCACTCGGCCGGCTCCGGCAAGACCAACTCTATCGCCTGGACGGCCCACTTTCTGGCCGAGTTGCACGACGCGCTGAACCAGAAGGTGTTCGACACCGTGCTGGTGGTTTCCGACCGCACGGTGATTGATGACCAGCTTCAAGAGGCGCTCTTCGATTTCCAGCGGCAGACTGGCGTGGTGGCCACCATCACCGGCAACGACGGCAGCAAGAGCGGCGAACTGGCGGCGGCGCTTTCCGGCGACAAAAAGATCGTGGTTTGCACGATTCAAACCTTCCCCTTCGCGCTGGAGGAAGTGCGGAAGCTTGCTGCCACCAAGGGCAAGCGCTTTGCCGTCATCGCGGACGAGGCCCACAGTTCGCAAACCGGCGAAGCGGCGGCCAAGCTCAAGGCGGTGCTGAGCGCTGACGAACTGAAGGAATTGGGCGACGGCGGCGAAGTCAGCACCGAAGACATCCTGGTGGCGCAGACGGCTGCCCGTGCCGACGATGCTGGCATCACCTTCGTAGCCTTCACCGCCACACCCAAGAACAAGACGCTAGAGATGTTCGGCACGCGGCCCGACCCCACCACGCCCGCCGGTCCCGGCAATTTGCCCGCGCCGTTCCATGTCTATTCCATGCGGCAGGCCATCGAGGAGGGTTTCATCCTCGACGTGCTGAAGAACTACACGCCCTACAAGCTGGCCTTCAAGCTGGCCCATGGGGGCAAGGACTACGACGAAAAGACCGTCGAGCGCAGCGCGGCCATGAAGGGCATCATGGGCTGGGTGCGGCTGCATCCTTACAACATCGCGCAGAAGGTCCAAATCGTGGTGGAGCATTTCCGGGAATACGTCGCGCCGCTGCTCAAGGGCCAGGCCAAGGCCATGGTCGTGGTGGGCAGCCGCGTGGAGGCCGTCCGCTGGAAACTGGCCATCGAGAAATACATCACCGAACGCGGTTACAAGATCGGCACCATCGTCGCCTTCTCCGGCGAGGTGAACGACGCGGAATCCGGCCCGGATGGCTTCACCGAGCACAGCAAGCTGCTTAACCCCCGCCTGAATGGCCGGGACATCCGCGAAGCCTTCAAAGGCAACGATTACCATATCCTGCTCGTGGCGAACAAGTTTCAGACCGGCTTCGATCAGCCGCTCCTCTGTGGCATGTATGTGGACAAGCGCCTGGCCGGCATCCAGGCCGTGCAAACGCTCTCCCGCCTGAACCGTGCCTACCCCGGCAAAGACACGACCTACGTGGTGGATTTCGTGAACGACCCGGCGGAAGTCCTCGCCTCGTTCAAGACCTACCACACCACCGCGGAACTCTCAGCCACCACCGATCCCAACCTCGTCTTCAACCTCCGCGCCAAACTGGACGCCGCCGGCCATTACGATGACAACGAGGTGAACCGCGTGGTTGAGGCTGAGTTGAAAGGTGTGACGCAAAAGGAATTGGTGGCCGCGCTGGAGCCGGTGGCGGACCGGCTGCTCAGACGCTACAAAGCCGCGCAAGTGACGCTGCGGGTGGCGAAGGAAAAGCAGGACGAAGCCGCTGCCAAGTCCGCGCAGGACGAGCTCAACGCCCTGATCCTCTTCAAGAGCGACATGGGCGCGTACCTGCGTCTTTACACCTTCCTTTCCCAGATCTTCGACTACGGCAACACCGCCCTCGAAAAACGCGCCATCTTCTACCGCCGCCTGCTGCCCTTGCTGGAGTTTGGCCGGGAGCGCGAGGGCATTGACCTCTCGAAAGTCGTCCTCACCCATCACAACCTGAAGAACCAGGGCCGCCAGCCCATGCCGCTGTATGCCGGCGAAGCCCCGAAGCTGGACCCCATCACGGAAGCCGGCAGCGGCGCGTTGCACGAGAAAGAGAAAGCCTATCTCACCGAGATCATCGCCAAGGTGAACGACCTGTTTCAAGGCGAACTCAGCGACCAGGACAAGCTGGTCTATGTGAACCACGTCATTAAGGGCAAGCTGCTCGAATCCGAGACCCTCCGGCAACAGGCAACCAACAACACCAAGGAACAGTTCGCGGAATCAACGGACCTGAAATCCGAGCTGCTGAACGCCATCATGGGTGCCCTGGACGCGCACACCCTGATGAGCACCCAGGCGCTGAACTCCCCGACCGTCCAAGCCGGCATGAAGGACATCCTCCTCAACCACGCGGGCCTCTACGAAACCTTGCGCGCCCAAGCTGCCATCTAACGGCTGGCCGAATCATGGCCGGCTTATCCCAAGGCACCCTCGGGGCGAAGCTTGGCAATTCCGTATCAGCAACCGGAACCAGCCAGTTAGCTCCGGTGCGTGAAATTCACGCATTGGTACCCGCGGAGGCATAATTACAGGTCGTTTTTGGAAGCCGCTGAAAAAACGGTCTTTGACGTTTCTACACGCTCCGTTTGCATCGGTTGGCACCTAAGCGGACAGATTCACTGCAAATCTACAACAAGAAAAAATATTCTATTGACAAGGAAAAGGGCCTGGTGTAAATACATTGTGCCTACAATGAATGGTCATCTGATATACAACAGCGCGATGCGATATGGATTTCGACTGGAACAATCCGCCCTTCAGCATGGACGCGTCCTTGACGCCGAAGGACGTCGAAGAGTCGTTCGAAGATCCGTTTGCCGTGCGGCTGTTGCCCGACTCGGACCGATTCGCCGTCCAAGCCCGCTTTTTCAACCTGGGGGCTTCGGCGACTGGCGTGGGCATTTTCAGCGTGTATCGCACCAACGGCAAGCAGGTCCGGGTGATTTTTGCTCGTCCCTTCGATCCCGAAGAGCGGTTTTTTTACCAGAAAAAGGTGGATCAACTGCTGACCGCCTGAGCGCCGGCCACCGGTCGGCCAACGGGAAGGAGCCTCAGTTTAAGCCATGAACGCGATTCTCAACTGGGAAGAGGTGCCGATCTTCGAGAGCGAAGCGTCCGAGGCGACGTTCTGGGCTGACAACAAACCCCACCTCCGCCTCATGGAAGGGTCGGTGGCGGGCGTCGCCGAGGTGTCCGAGTCGGTGACGATCACGCTGCGGATGGACCCGCGGATGCTGGCCCGGATCAAACGGCTCGCCCGGTCCCGGTATCTGAATTACCAGAGCATGATCAAACAGTGGCTTAGTGAGCGCATGGAACAGGAAATGGCCCGCAACAACCCGAATTCGCGATGAACCCAAACCTCCCGACGCCGACGCCCGCCCAGCGGGCCTTCACCCTGATTGAGCTGCTCATGGTCATCGGCATCATCGGCATTCTAGCCGGGATGGGGTTGGTCGGCGGCAATACCTTTATCAAGAAAGGCCGGATCGGACGCGCCCAGGCCGAGTTGGCCCGGCTGGAGACGGCCATTGACAACTACAAAACCTTCAAAGGCGTCTATCCACCGGACAACCGGGCCAACGCCGCCATGCCGCCGCTCTATTACGAGTTGATGGGCACGGTGCCCGCTGGCGCGACCTACACGGTGATCAAGGGCGACGACTCCATCTCCGTGGCCCTGATGCAGACGGCTTTTGGCCGCAGTGGTTTCGTGAACGCCGCCACCGACCCGGCCGAGGTCAGGAGCTTCCTGCCGGCTCTCAAAGGGGTGCAAACCAAGACCAGCGGCGGCGTCGTGCTTTTGGTGGCGCCTGCGGACGGGCCGGCCCACCCCGGCGTTGACCTCGGCGTCAATCCGTGGTGCTACGTCTCCTCGAACCCCACCAACAACCGTACCGGCGGTGCCGGCGGCGGCTACGACCTCTGGGCCGACATCTCGATGCGCAACACTTTTGGCGGCTATACCACTTACCGGATTGGCAACTGGCAACGCGCTCCCATCGTCCTACCCTGACCGGAACTTGACTTATGACCTGTCCCCGACCTGAGAACCTGAAAACACAGCTATGAAACTCCCGATACCCGATCGTCGCGCCGCGTCTTGCGGCTTCACCCTCGTTGAACTGCTGGTTGTTATCAGCATCATCGGCGTCCTGGCGGGTTTGCTCCTGCCTGCCCTTGCCGCCGCCAAGGAAAAGGCCAGAAGGATACAGGCGAAAATTGAAATGACGGGGATCGCCGGGGCCATTGCCCAGTATGACTCCGCGTACAGCCGGTTCCCGTGCTCCGCCGAAGCCTTCGCCGCCTCTAGTCAGGGTGCCCCTGATTTTACCTTCGGCACGGTACGCGGTGGTGCCGTTCTGACGGGCAAGAAGGGCCAAGTCCTCCCCTCGATCGGCAGCGTGGACGCGGGCGGTGCCTATCACTGCAATGCGGAGGTTATCGCCATTGTGATGGATCGGGAGTATTACCCCGACCAGACCCCGACCCCGAATCTCGGCCACGTCAAGAATCCGCAGGGGTATAAGTATCTGGAGAGTGCCAAAATGGTGAATGACGTGGTCTCTCCCGGGATTGGTCTGGACGGCGTATACCGCGATCCGTGGGGCAACCCCTACATCATCACGATGGACCTGAACTACGACGATCGCTGCCGGGATGTGTTATATCGGATGGACACCGCCCAGGCCCTGGCGGGCGCTCCAGCTATCGGTCTGTCGACCGCAGGCGGTGCCAATACCTGCGAATTGCCCGGCAAGGTGATGGTCTGGTCACTGGGCAAGGACAGCTTGGCCAGCCCGGCCGTGAGTGCCTCGGTGCCGCCCAACAAAGATAACGTCCTAAGTTGGACCAACTAAGGTGCTGCTATGAACACACGCCTGCTCGAAGAACGCCCCGGCCGTAACTGGCCGCGTCGCAACCTAGCGATCCGCGGCCCGGTGCTCCATTGGCTGAGCGTCCGGCTTAACTCCGGGTTCACCCTCCTGGAATTGCTCGTGGTCATCGGTATCATGGGCTTGGTGGCCGGCCTAAGTCTGCCCGCGATCAAGGCGTGGAACCGGTCCAATATCACCACCTCCGCCAGCCGGCAGTTGCTTGATGACCTCGCGTTGGCACGGCAACGCGCCATCAGCACGCGGTCCACTGTTTACGTGGTCTTCGCCCCGCCCGTCCGTGCCAACGACTGGGTTGATTTTTTCGGCCGCCCTACGCCTCTCGTCGCCGGAAGTTTTTGGGACGCGAAAGATCTGCCGACCTTGACCAACCTCCTGAACGCCCCGTATGCAAGCTACGCGCTGTACGCCAAGCGGCAGGTAGGAGACCAACCGGGCACGACGAATAGCGACCAGTACCTCACTTCATGGAAGACACTCCCGGAAGGCACCTTCATCGCCACCAGTAAGTTCGACGGGTTTCACTTTACGCAGAGCCCATCCAGACCTCCAGTGCTCAGCGAGAATGGCGTGCCCAGCTTCGACTCCCGCCTATCCCTCCCTGGTAATGGTGGTAATGGGTTGAAGATCCATTTTCCCTCTGCCACCAGCCTATCTAGGTTCACTATGCCGAGCATCGGCTTTGACTACCAGGGCCGTTTGGTCAGCGGCCGGGATGAGGTGATCCCGCTGGCGCGCGGCAGCGCTTCTCCGGCGCGGGGCGCCGACCGGCAGATCATGCTGCTCCCGCCCATCGTGACGGAAAACCCGCCGCGCAATTCCATCGAGCAGTCCAACCACATCCGCGTGGACTTCCTCACCGGGCGGGCGCGGGTGGAGAAATGGGAAATGCCATGAACACCCTTAGTCGTATCCAGACCGCCGGTGGTAGGGCGAGGCTCTTCTGGCATTCCGGTCGCTGCCACCTGCACGTTGCTCCAGCCAGATCCGACTCAATCCGACTAAATCCGACTAAATTCGACCTTTGGCAATTCCGGTTCCCACCTCGCCAACTGCTCCAACCCTCTGCGGGTGCCGAGGTGCCGCCGCCGCCGTTTTTTGCCAAACGAACCCATTTCCGCCCCGGAACGCGGACATTCCTGTCCGCTTTCCTAGGTCGCACACTCCGTGGGCGGATCGGAGTGTCCGTACCACGACCGCACTCCGGCCCGTCCCCAATCCAGCCCAATCAAGGCCAATCAAGGCTGATCAAGGCTAATCAAGCCAAAATGAACCTCATTCCGCGCGCGAACACCCCATCCGACACGACTGCGTCCCCTCCCTGCCGCCGCCCTCGGCCCGCCGCCCGATCCGCCTTCACCATGGTGGAAATCGCCCTCTCCCTGGCGATCATCGGCTTCGCGCTCGTGGCCATCTTGGGCGTGCTGCCCATCGGCGTGACCACCCAGCGGGACAACCGGGAGGATACTATCATCAATCACGACGCCGCCCTCTGGATGGACGCCCTCCGCTCCGGTCCCTGGGGCGTCAGTGTGGGCGAGGATCTCTCGACTTACCTCGTGACCATCACCAAGACCGTCGTGTCGGCCAGTGCCACCAATGCGCTGATATACACCAACCTGCTGTGGCCGCAGGCTATCGGCTTGTTGTCCACGCCCAGCTACGAGTCGCCCAATGCCACCACCCTGGTCTCGGCGGACGTGCGGGCTATGACCGGTTCAGCCGTCAGCCGGGCACCGCAGAACAACGCGGTCATCAACGAAGCGGCCTTCACCTACCGGCTCACCGCCACGGTGGGAAACGCGTCCGCGGCATCGCTAGTGGATCTGCAAGAGCATTTGTACGATGTGCGCCTGGAGTTCCGCTGGCCGGTGCTACCCAACGGCAAGACGGGCCTTGGCCACCGCACCTACCGCAGTTCCTTCGGTGGCACCTTGCTGGGAACTTCGGTGATCGTCAATGGCAGTCCGGTTGTCCTGTGGTTTTTTCAACCCACCACTTACTAACCCGCCGTGAAAACTCTCGCGTTCCTCCCTCCTGACTGCTGTCCGACTAGTCCTACTCCCGGTGTCCAGTGCCGCCGATCCGCGCCCCGGCGGGCCTTCTCACTTATCGAGATCCTAGTCGCCGTGGTCTTGCTCGCCGTGATCATGATTGGTCTGGTGGCGATGTTTGGGCAGACCCAACAGGCCTTCCGCGCCGGCCTCACGCAGACTGACGTGCTGGAGTCCGGCCGCTCGCTGACTGACCTGCTCGGCCGGGAACTACAGGAGGCTCGGCCTTCCCAGGCCGTCGGCGTCATCAACTTCTTCGCCGACACCAATTCCCCGCTCGCGCCCTTGGTGCAGACCCTTCCCGGTGACACCACTAACCCGCAAACACGGGTCAACGTGCTCCAGGATCTCTTCTTCCTGACCTTGAACAACCGCCAGTGGCAGGGTATCGGCTACCATGTGGACGCGCCCGACGGCCTGTTGGGCACCCTCTACCGTTGGACGACTAACCCGGCACCGCATGACGTCATCTCGGCGCACCCAAACTTTGCTAACGACGTCGCGGACTTTACTAACAGGCTCAGTAAATTCCGGCGCATGGCCGACGGCATCGTCCATTTTCGCTTCCGCGCCTATGACACCCAAGGCGTCTGGCTGACCACCAACGCCCCCGGTTGGACCACTCTCGGAGGAGGCTTGGGCACTAATATCTTCCTCGGCTTTCGTCCCCAGGCGTTCGAGATGGGTTACGATTTCAGGATGGGCGCCATTCCTGCCTGCGTGGACCTCGAAATCGGGGTGCTCGAACCGCGCATCCTGGCGCGGGCCAAGTCCATTCCCGATGCGCTCGCCCGGCGCAACTACCTGGCCCAGCACGTCGGTGCCGTCCATCTCTTCCGCCAGCGAATCCCGCTCCCCAACGTTGACCCGACCGCCTACCCATGAAAACCAACTCTCAACGCGGCGTCGCCCTCATCCTGACGCTCCTCCTCCTCTCTGTGATCACCTTCCTGACGGTCGCCTTCCTGGCCCTCAGCCGCCGCGAGCGTGTCGCCGTGAAGGTCACCCTCGACCAGACCCGCGCCCGGCAGGCCACCGAAACCGCCACCGAACGCGCCAAGGCCCAGCTCATCGCCCAAATGCTCGCCACCACTAACAAGTGGAACTATAGCCTGACAGTCACGACTAACTTCATCAACGCTGCCGGCTTCCAGCCGGGAAGCTCCAGCCTGCTCAACGTCAATTACGACTACCGCACGAACGGCACGCCGCTGAACGACGGCGATCTCCGGACTAACATTGCCAACCTATATTACGATCCCCGTCCGCCGGTGGTCATCCCGATCACCAACTTTGCCACCAAGGCCCTCGATTCCCGGTATTACCTCGACCTCAACCGCAACTATCGCTTCGACACCAACGGCTGGCTGCCGGTCATTGGCCCCAATCCCGCCGCTCCGTTCCTTAACACGAACGGCAATTGGACGAACGTGATCGTCGCTGAGGCCACGGTGTCCAACCGCTGTGTCGGCGACCCCGAATGGATCGGCATGTTAGACAAGCTGGGCGAGCCGCACGCCGCGAAGAACCGCTTCATTGCCCGCTACGCTTTCCTCACGGTGCCCGTCGGCCAGACGCTGGACCTCAACGCGATTTACAACCAGGCCAATAACACGCTCAACCCGCCGGACCCCAGCGCCGATGGCTTTATGCGCAACCAAGGTTTAGGCTCTTGGGAACTCAACCTGGCGGCCGCGCTGGAGGATAGCAACACGAACTATTGGGACCGGGGCACTAGCGCCATGGACGCCCGAAACCTGTTGAGCTATCGGTACAACCGCGATTACAACAACCTCCTCAGTGCCGACGATTACTACGCCGGCCGGGCGGCCAGCTTCGCCAACGACTTCATTGATGAGTATGCCAACGGCCCGCTCCTCTCCGGTTCGGTCATGACCAACGACAACGATAATCCGTCGCTCCCATGGTCCGGGGCCGACAACCCCAACGCCTTCTTCACCACCCAGGACTTCTTCGACACCAGCAAAGTCGGGACGAGCGGCTTCGACAAGAAGCTGCTGCTCGCGGGTACCACGAATGCCTCGAACGACCGTTACCTCTTCTACCGCTTGTTGAGCATGCTGGGCACGGATTCCGGCGCGGAGCCGCCCGATCTAAGCACGGGCCTGCCCTCGGATCAGGCACCGCCCAAGGTCAACCTTAACTACGACAACCGACCAGGTGTTCCGCCGCTTACCGATTGGGCGCCGGAGGCTTTCTTTACCAACGCCGCCGACCGCCTGCTCCGCGATCCTGCCCTCCACCCCTACGCCTTCGCCCGCCTGAGCATCACTAACATCCCGGTCTGGCCGCCGTACACCAACTTCTACTCGCCTGCGATCCACCGCCTCCTTCAGGTCGCCGCCAACCTCTACGACGCCACCACCGCCAACACCTGGCCCTCCGTCTTCCGACCGATTTTCCGCAGGGATGACAACAACGTGTTCATCGTCAACTACCGCGAGTTACCCAACGCCGACTTGCTGGCTCCGGGTGCGGGCACGATGCTGGATCCCAACACCAGCGACTTCCAGAACATCCCGGTGCTGGGAACTCCGGAACAGGGTGTCCTGGCGGAACCTATGCTGGTAGGTGTCCCACTCGTCATCGGCGCCAAGAAAGGACTGCCGAATTTCAACGAGTTCTCCATGCAGAGCGTTATCCAGATTCAGCGCAAGCTGCAGTTCACGAAGGACAAGGATGGCGTGTTGGTCTCCACCAACCAGATGTATTACATCGGCGTCTCCAACATGTGCGGTGTGGAGGCGTGGAATTCCTACGTCACCAATTACCCGGGCGGCTTGAAAATGAGTGTGTCCGTGGATCTAACCACCGTTCTGTCCAACCAAGTCAGCGTCGTGGCGAGTAATCGCACGTTTTTCGCCCGCAGCTATCCCCCGCTGGTCGCCGTCGGCTGGCCCACGCCGTCGCCGCTGGATCCGGCCACCTACCGCTACTTGGCGACCTCGCAAGCCGGCTTCTTTGTGCCGTTGAAAACCAACCTGCTCTTCCTTGCCAACAGCCAATACCGGGGCGCCAACCCGCCCAGCCTGGCCAATCAGAACTCGCCCTGGCCGATCTTCCCCACTGGCTTTCCCGTGCCCAACCTCCACCTCTTGCTCACCGCCCGGGTCAACTTCTCCCTGGTGGACGCGAACAACCGCATCGTGGATTACGTGAACCTGGCCACCCTGACTAACTCGATTGACCTTACCCGGGAACTTATGGTCAACAGTTCATCGGATGTCATGACCGGAGTGTGGCTGACTAACCGCCCGAACCGTTCAGTCAGTGACCTTGATCCCACCATGGGCGTGATCAACCAGATCCTGATCTGCTTGGGCAACACGGCAGTAAGCACGACGGAGTGGAACAGTTACAGCCAGCAGGCAGTCAGCGGGCAGGACAAGGCCAAGGCCATCGAAGCCTTCCGCATCTGGATGGGCCTGACCGACCCAACCAACCAGCCCAATAACCCCAGCCTCACCATGCAGGCACCCTTCAATCCGGCCCGCAAACTTTCCGTGGTAACTAAGTGGGAGGTGAACGACCCGCTGGTTCATTACACGGCGGGCGATCTCGGCCAAACCAACTTGGTCAAGGTCGTGTCTCCGCCCAACAGCACCAACTACGGCATTCTCCCCGGCCTGGGCTGGATGAACTCGCGCACCCGGCCCTGGGGCGGCAACCCGAACGAAGTCACTTCGGTCGCGGCTGGTAACATCCCGCCGCGCGAGGATCGGCACGCCTACAATCTCCAGATCAAAGACCCGCAGGTCGTCCGCTCCGATGACTGGGAATTCCCGACTAATAAGTTCGGCAACCTCGGTGCCATCGGGCGGGTCCACCGCGGCACGCCTTGGCAGACCATTTACATGAAATCCCCGGACGTGGCCGAGCCGCTCTGGCAAACTTGGTCCGGTAACTGGGATGCCCGCGATGCCGCTGGCACCCGGCCCGTCAGCGACCGCTTCCTCTTCGAGCATTTCACTGTCTCCCTCGGCCCCAATGCCACCCGCGGCCAGCTTTCCATTAATAACTCCGAACTCGCCGCCTGGTCCGCCGTGCTCGCTGGCGTGCAGGATCTTCGCAGCACCGCCACGGACTTAGATCTCTCTAATCCACGCCAGCGGCCGAGACTCGACTCAGCGCCCATTCTGCCGGCAGGTGCCGGGGGTTGGAATTCGCCACTCGGCGTCGTGGTGGCCGCCATCAACCGCACCCGCGCACTGTTCCCGGCACAGACCTTCACCAACCTCGGCAACCTGCTCGCCGTACCGGAGTTGACCGTCATCTCGCCGTTCCTCACCCCCAATCTTACCAACAACCTCAGCGACATCCAGCGCCAGCGCGGCCTCACCGACGCCGCCTACGAGCGCATTCCGCAGCAGATCATGTCTCTCCTGCGCGGCGACGACGACCCGCGCTTTGTCATCTATGCCTTTGGTCAGTCGCTTCAGCCGGCACCCGGTTCCATCCTCACGGACGACCCGTACCTGCTGCTTTGCACTAACTACATTATCACCGCCGAATCGGCTACCCGCACCGTGGTCCGCATCGTCGGCGCTCCCAAACCCGGCGACCTCAGCACCAACGTCCAGCCGCGTGCGGTCATTGAGAGCTTCAACTATCTGCCGCCGGACTAATAACCCTCAACACTTTGCCACCATGCGCCGTCATTTTTCTAAAATACTCCTGACTGTCCTTCTGCTGGGCTGCGTCGCGGTCTGGCTCTGGCGGCCTGGACGCCCTTCTGCGCCGGCCATCGCGTCCACTCAGCAAGCCGCCGCCCACCATCCCACCATGCTCCCGCCGCCCGGCCCGGCCGCGCCGTTCCGCCTGCTCACGGCCGCCCCGGCGCCGACGCCAGTGCCGGACGCGGCGGCCACGCGCCGCACTTTGCGCCTGGCTAACACGGCGCTAACTATGGCGCAGCTATATCAGCGCGACGACGCCATCCTACTGGCCAACGCTCTTATAGATACCCGCAGCCAGACGCCGGTGCCTATTCCCGACCACCTCCGCGCCCAAGGTGATCCGGGCAGTTACCTCGTCCAATCCCGCGGCCCGCTAAGCGATGGCTTCCGGCAGTTACTCGCCGCGGCCGGCGCGCAAATCATTTCTTACATTCCGAACAACGCCTATCTCGTCCGCGCCTCGGCGGGAGCCGCGCAACAAATCGCCGCCGCCGCCCAGACGCAGAGAGTGTTACCCTACGAGCCTTACTACAAACTCTCCAGCGACCTGCTTAAGCTGGCCGTTCAACAGCGGGAGTTACTACCTGATGCCACGCTTTCGCTGACACTCTTCACCGATTTGCGGGACGCCACGGTGGCGGAGTTACACCAGTTGGGCGCGGAAATTCTGCGCGAGGAGCCTTCGCCTTTTGGTCCGGTGCTAACTGTGCAGTTTGTGCCGACAGACAGTCTTTCCGCGTTGGCCCGCCTGCCTGGGGTGCAGGGTCTCGAACCCTCCCTGCCGCGTCTTCCCGCGAATGACCTGTCCCGCGCCCGGATGGGTGCCTCGACCGATACCGTCGCGCTGACGAACTATCTCCTGCTGACGGGGTTAGGCACACTGACCGCGTCGAACATTCTTGTCGCCATGGCGGACTCTGGCGTGGATTCCAACCATGTAGATCTGGCGGGGCGGGTCATTGGTGACAACGCGCTCGCCTTGGTGGACACCAATGGCCACGGCACGCACGTCGCCGGCATCATTGCCAGCAGCGGCCAGCACAGCCCGCCGGGCACCAATGCCAGCGGTTCCGTGGACGGCGCGAACTTTCGCGGCAAGGCCTCCGGCGCGAAGATCTTTTCCATGTCCACGGCAAGCCACGGACTTGGCCTGACCAGCGACGCCTATTACCAGCAAACGGCCGCGCGCAGCAATGCCTTCATTGCTAACTTCAGTTGGGACTACGGCAGCAGCGACTACACCATCAGCGCCGCCAGTTACGACGCTGCGGTGCGGGACGCACTGCCGGCACTCACCGGCTCTCAGCCCCTGCTATGTGTCTTTGCCGCCGGCAATTCGGGCACGGGGTTGCAGCCCGGTTCCATTCTCTCGCCTAGCACGGCCAAGAACGTGATCACAGTCGGCGCGCTCGAACAGTTGCGGAACATTACCAATCAGGTGCATATCCCGATTACCGACACCAACGGCATCGCGATCTGGGAAAGCGAAACCGACAGCGACGACCAGGTGGCGGACTTCTCGGGGCGCGGCAACGTGGGGATTGGCATGGAAGGCCCGGTGGGCCGGTTCAAGCCGGACGTCGTCGCGCCCGGCGTGTTCGTAGTGTCCTGCCGGTCCACGCAGTGGGATACCGACTCCTATTACAGCCCGACTAATTACTACCCCGGCGGCTTCGTGAGCCAGCTCGTGGCGACCAACACTTACCGGCGTTACTCGCTCTATATCCCGGATAATGCGGTGCAATTCACGATCGCCGTCGTGCCGAACCGGGATTCGCTGAAACCCTTCCCCCCCATGCCGATCTTCGTGCGGCAGGGCACCTTCCCGGAGCCGACCAACAGCACCTACGACTTCGTGGCCACGAATGACGTCTCGGTCCCGCCCGATGGCGGCAAGTCCCTGGTCCTGGGTAGCTGGTATTATTACAGTATTGGCAACGTCACCAATCAAACGGTGAACTTCGACGTGAGCACGATGATCGTTACCACCAACGACTTGGGCGACTCGAAGCAAGTGCTGGCCGGGATGAACGATAAGCTGGGTGCCTACCGCTATGAGAGCGGCACCAGTATGTCAGCCGCGGGCGTCTCCGGCTTTCTGGCGCTTATGCAGCAGTTCCTGGCTGAGCACCTCCAGTTGACCAATCGAAGTCCGGCACTCATGAAGGCGCTGCTAATCAATGGCGCTCGCTCGCTCGGTCAAGGCTATCGCTTTCCCACCCATGACACGCTCAACCTACAAGGCTGGGGGCTGCCTTATCTGCCCACGACTCTGCCGTCAGCCATCGGCGTCAACACGAAACTCAGCGGCGCGAACTCAATGTGGCTGATTGACCAGAACCCCACCAACGCCCTCTCCACCGGCTGGAGTCAGACGCGCCAGATCGCGGTGGCCCCCTATGCCCAGGGCGAACCGCTGCGCCTCACGCTGGTGTGGACTGATCCGCCCGGCAACCCCAACGCCAGCCTGAAGCTCGTCAATAACCTGGATCTCATCGTGACGAACCTCGACACCGGCGCTGTCTATTACGGCAATGACTTCGGGCCGGACAGCGACTTCACAATGCCCTGGCCAACCAACGAGCCGCCCCGGATGGATTCCGTGAACAATGTCGAGAACGTCTATCTCCCCTCGCCGCTGGGAACCAATTACACCGTCACTGTTATCGGCCGCCGCGTGAACGTGAATGCCCTGACCACACGGACGAACGAGGTGGCCCAGGACTATGCGCTGGTGATGTCCTGCGGCGACGGCTTCGTGACCAATGCCCTGTCCCTGACAGAAAGCGCCGTCCTTTCCAACGCACTGGCCAATGTCACTTTCATCAATAGCGCCAGCAACGGCTATCCCCTTCTGGACCAGATCGTTGGCGCCAGCAGTCCGCTCGTGGGCACTAACCTGCTGACCAACGCCATTTCCTACGGCGTCATCAGCCCCGGCGTGACCAACCAATGGACCTTCTATGTCATCACTAACACCACCGTCTTCACTAACGCCGCGTTCGTCACCTTCCTGCCGCCTAACCTTGCCTTGCCCCGTATGGCCGTGCAGTCCCCCGACCCCGGAAATCAGGGGCGCCTGGAGGCCGACATTGATCTCTATGTCAGCACGCTGCCCGGCCTGACCAATCTCGACACGACGGCCCTGACAACGGCCGACAAGTCACTCAACCGGGGCGGCACCGAGTGGGTGGTTTACTCCAACTCCGTCAGTCGGCAGGTCTATTACATCGGCGTCAAATCCGAGGACCAGATGGCTTCGACCTATGGGTTCGTCGCCTTGTTCAGCGAGCTGCCCTTCGCCCAGATGGGTGCCGACGGCATGACGCTCAAAGGCGTGCCGGTGCCCATCGCCATTCCCGACGGCTCCCCGCAGAAGCCCGGCGGTGCCCTGGTGTTCTGCGTCAATCCCTTCCCCATGAAGGTGCGCCGCGCGGTCGCCGAGATGAATGTCACCCATGATAACTTCGGCGATCTCTTCGGCAACCTAAGCCACAGCCAGCAGTATGCCGTGCTCAACAATCACACTGTTGGCGACGGCACTACCAACCAGACGCTCATCTACGACGACAGCGGCGAAGGCACGGTGGCGGACTCCCAAACAACCGATGGCCCCGGCAGCCTGCGTGATTTCATGGGGTCCGAGGGTGTCGGCGTCTGGATGCTGACCATGGTGGATAACGCCCAGTTCAACACCGGCAGCGTTAATAATCTTACCCTCACCTTGCAACCGCAACCTGACGATGGCAAGGGAGTAACCACCACGGTTCAGCCCTCCGGTTGGTTCTACGAAGTCGTGGATGTTCCCGTTGGTGCCATCTACCTGACCGTTTCGCTCTTTGGTAATCAGCTTCCAATGAATATCTACATCCGCAAGGGCGATTTCCCCACGCTCACGGCTTACGATAAGATGTCAGTGATCCAGCCCCCCGGCGGGTTTCTGTCGCTGACGAAATACGACGCCCCGCCGCTCAGCCCGGGCCGTTACTATATCGGCATTTACAACCCGAGCCTGGCACTTCAGACCGTGACGGTGACTTACCACATTACGCGGGATCTCAACACCGCCGTGCCGACGCTTTATACATCCGACAAACTCCAACTTATCCCGGACGATGCCGTGAGCTACGCCTCACAGTTGGTGACCAACCAGGATCGCATCGCCGGCGTTGAAGTGGGCTTGCGCATTGAGCATCCGCGCGTTTCCGACCTGGCCGTCACGCTTATCAGCCCCCGCGGCACCCGCGCCCTGCTCGTCGAAAATCGCGGCTACGGCACCACTAATGGCTTCGGCTCGGACACACTAAGCACTAACATCATCCCGGTGGATTCCACCGGTGGCGCGGCGGCCTATACCAACGTCGTGGACACCGGTCTTACCTCCGGCAGCTTCACTCTGGCCTGGGATTTCTATGTCATTCCCGACCGGTTGCGTGTTTATTACCAGGGAACCAACATTTTTGACACCGGCATGGTCGGCGGCACGGGGACGGCCACCGTCAACTACGGTCCCGGTACATCCACGTTCGTGACCATCACCGTCAACGAGGGCGACAACCCGAACGCCGGCACGGCCTGGCAATACACCATGACTTCGACGCGCCGGAAGTATCAGTACGTGGTCCTCACCGATAACACGAACCTTACCCAGACGCCGATCAAGTTTGCCCAACCGCCGTTCGGCACAAAGGCCACTTCGTTTAGCAACCTGGTAACTAGCGGCTTCGAGGGCATTGTCGCCACCAACTATGCGACTAACACCGTGGTGGATGGCTGGACGGTCGCCGCGGAACCAGTAACCGTCGTCACTGACACCAATGTGGCTTACGCCGGCAGCAATTACCTGGCGCTGGGCGACGGGACGATTACCCGGGTGGTCCCCACCACCGTAGGCCGGCACTATGTTCTCAGCCTGGCTTCGCGGAAGACGCCGGGGTTGGCGGGATTGGTAAGCTGGTGGCGGGGGGAGAATGATATGGCAGACATAGTTGGTGGGCACAACGGAAGGCCGGTCAATGGGGCGGTTTTTTCTACAGGTGAGGTAGGCTTGGCATTCGACTTGACTAAGACCACCAAAGCCTACGTAGAAGTGCCAGACAGTGACGCCTGGGCGTTTGGCACCAATGACTTCTCCATCGAACTTTGGGCTAACTTCCGATCTTGGGCGGCGTCCGGCGACCCGTGGAGGCCGGAGAGCATCTTCGTAGGAAACGACGAGGGCGGAGGAGTGTTGAACAAATGGTTCTTCGCACTGCACAATGGCAAACTCATATTCCACGTCAACGGCCCCCTGATAGGGCTGCAGTTTCTTGTCAAGGCACCTTTCGTCCCAGTCCTCAACCAGTGGTACCACTTGGCGGTGACTCGCAACGGCAATCTCTTCAGCATCTACGTCAACGGAACCTTAGTCGGCTCGCAATCCTTTCCCGTGGTTATTCCCAATGCCAATGCTCCATTAACCATTGGCCAGGCTGAGGGTATAGGCTATGTGGACGGGCGGTTAGACGAAGTAACAATCTTCAACCATGCGTTGGGCTTGGCGGAAATTCAGGGCATTGTTGCTGCCGGCAGCGCGGGCAAATGCGGGCTGTCCACGCCTCCCTCAGTTTGCACACTCGCCGGCGGACTGGTGAGCATTGACGATATTACGGTGGCTTCCCTGGCCCCCACCGACACCAACTGGACCGTGAGCACGGCTAACTTCGCCGCCAACTCCACGGGCACGGTGGTGACCGTCGCGGCCACCGGTGCTGGTTCCGGCCTCCTGCTGGATAGCCTGACCGTCAAACCGGACTCCGAGAATCTCTACTACCTGCCCGAGCAATCGCTGGACGCGCTCATCGGAGAGTCAGCCTATGGTGAATGGACGCTGGAGCTGTGGGATAACCGTGCCGGCGCCACTAATCCGCCGCCGAAACTCGTTAGCTGGCAACTGGGCTTCTACTTCATAAATACCGTCCCTGCCACGGCCGGCCTGACGCATGGTCAGGCGACCACTAATACTGTTCCTCCGGGCAGCATGTTGACTTACGAGGTTCAGGTGCCCCCATGGGCTAAGTATGCGACTAACAGCCTCACCGGCGACGGGCCATTGAATCTGCTTTTCAATCAGTTTATCGCCCCTACCGGCAGCAACGATGCCTCCGTTATTCTCCTGACCAATGTTAGCGCCGGCACCGCAGTTCTCTCCGCCAGCACCCAACCGCCGCTGATCTCGGGGGAAACCTACTACCTTGGCGTGCAAAACACAGGGACCACTTCGATCACATTCGTCATCGAGCTGGACTTCGACATTACCGCGCTCTCCAACGGCTTGCCGGTCACCAGCACGGTTACCACTGCAAGCCTGCCGCGCTATTTCCAGTTTGACGTCTCGTCGAACGCCACCGCGGTTGTCTTCGCTCTAACTAACCTGAGCGGCGACGCGAATCTCTATGCCCGTCGCGGCCCGCCGCTGCCCACGCCCGCCTTCTATGACTTCGCTGGTGTCAATCGAGGCAGTGACCCCGAGTCCATCGTGATCTTTACCAATTCGTTCCCGGTGCCGCTGGCACCAGGGCGCTATTATTTGGGCGTGTTCAACAATGACTTTTTCCCCGTGCGCTACACCGTCGTGGCCAGCGAATACACCAATCCTATTCCGAACGTCATCACGCTGACCAACGGGGTGCCCTATGCGGCTCAGGATACCGCCGCCGGTGGTGCCGACTATTACCGGTTTGTCGTGGTGAGCGACGCCGTGCGTGGACAGTTCGAGGTCAACCAGCCCGCCCGCCCGGTAGCGCTTTACCTGCGGCGTGGTTTCCCACCGTTCCCCGGGCCGGCGGTGAATGACTACGCCAGCGCCAACCCTGGCACCAACGATCAGTTGATCACAGTCTATGACTACTCGCTGCCGGTTCCGCTGACAATGGGGGATTGGTACCTGGTCGTGACTAATCTTGGCGTAGGGCCGGTCAATTACTCCATCAAGGCTACGACTTGGTTGGTATATGGGACGCCCTTGAATGTCACCGGCAGTCTTGGCGGCACCAATGGCTTCTGTCTGACTTGGAACTCCCTGCCTGGCGTCCATTACGTAGTCGAGGGCCGGACCGATCTCGCCACACCTGGATGGTTCGACGCCTCACCGACGGTTACTGCGACCGATTACTGGACAACCTGGTGTCTCGCCCCGGTTTTGCCATATCAATTCTTCCGAGTTACCGAAGGCTTCTCCACGAATGCAGCTACGGCGGCACCCCCGTGATAACTCGGCTCAAGCTCATTCGCCTGCCATCACGCTTTGCTGTTTACTGGAATGGTGCGAGTTGCAACCTTCGCCGAGGGCTTTGGACAGGCGTGCTGGGAGCGCCGACATTCTTGTCGGCCAGGATGCCTGGCGAGGCCGACAAAATTGTCGGCAGTCCAACGGTGTGTTCACGGGCATCTACGGCATTCCGTTTGGGACGCGCGTCCAAGCCGTGAAGCGGCGAACCTGCTGCAGTATGGGAACAGGCTTCCAGCCAGTCCAGACCGAACAGGCTGGACGCCTGTTCCACTACGAGGCTCATGGGCGGTTCACCTGGCGGCCGGCTTCCACAGCTTCACCGAGGACGCTTTGCAATCTGGAGAGCTGCGCGGGACGTTCTTACCAGGTGCGAGCCTGACCCCGGACTCTGCGATTGAAGCCGGAACCTAACTCTGAGTCCCCCGTCGAGCCGACGTCCCTGTTTCGCGAGTGTGTCATTCGCGGTCGCCGCTTGGCCCCGGCCCGGTTCTCCGCACCGATGGCTGGCTACACGCACAGCGCCTTCCGCCGGTTATTGGCGGGGTTTGGTGGCTGCGGCGCGATGTGGACAGAGATGCTGGCGACCCGCCAGATTCTCAACGAGAGCTTCACCGAATCTCCGTGGCTGCGACGCCGTCCGGCTGAAGGTTTCACGGTTTTTCAGCTTATGACCGGCCCCGACGACCCGCTGGAGCGCGTGCTGGAACGGTTGGGCGAGCAAGGCGCGGAAGCCGTGGACCTGAACCTGGCTTGCGACGCTCTCGCGGCCCGGGCGCGGTCTTCCGGCAGCGCACTGTTCGACAACTTCGACGCGCTGCGAACGGTCATCGGCCGGGCGCGGCGTTGCTGGCCGAGGATGCTGACGGTGAAGATGCGCCTGGGCAGCCGGCGGCCAGACTGGGAGCTGGGTTTCGTCGAACGGTTACGGTTTCTCGAAGACGCCGGCGTGGATGCCGTGACGCTGCATCCGCGGTTCTTCGAGGACAAGTTCAAGCGCCTGGCGCGGCTGGAACTGATTCCCTGGGCCGCCTCGTTGACACGCCTGCCGCTAATCGCCAACGGCGATCTCACCGGCTCGGCGCACATCGCGTCGCGGGCCGACGATCTCCGATCTGCCAGCGCGGTGATGATCGGTCGTCTGGCGGTGGCGCAGCCGTGGCTGTTCGCGCACTGGGACGCCCCGGCGGACGTGGACCTTGCGGTCGTCTGGCGCAAGATGTTTCACTTCATCACCGAGGATTTTGCGCCGCCGGTGGCGCTGCGGAGGGTGCAGATGTTCACCAAGTATTTCTCCGCCAACTTCGCCTTTGGCCACCAGTTCCGCGTGGTCGTCGGCAACGCCCCGACGCTCGAAGAAGTGTTGCGACGCGCCGACGAATTTCTTGCGCATTCGCCGGCGACACTCGCCAAGCCGAGAGTTTCCGGTTTGTGAGATTCGGAACTTATGACCCGTGGCCTTGGCTGAAAGAGACATGTGGAGTTGGCGTGGAGCCCCCCCCCCACTACCGTTGAATTAAGCAATGACCGGATGCGCGCTGCTCAGTGCCAGCTCCGTAGGAGCGCCATGTTTATAACCACGTCCAGCCCTGAGACTCCCCAAGCCCCGTAGGGAAGGGATGTCCTTGCGGGGTGCATACATTCCTCCCCTACGGGGCTTAGGGAGTC
>CAINDV010000642.1 GCA_903847485.1 uncultured Verrucomicrobiota bacterium | reverse complement strand
ACCGCCACGCCCAAAGCGTTTCCGGCGGTGTCATAGCCGCCGACCCGCTGGGGATTGGCCGGGTTGCTGATGTCAATCACCTGCAAACCCGCAGCGTCATCCGCCACGTACGCGTAGTTGCCAGACACCGCCACGCCGTAGGCGTATCCGGTGGTGTCATAACCACCGACGCGCTGGGGATTGGCTGGATTGCTGATGTTAATCACCTGCAAACCCGCCGCGTCATCCGCCACGTAGGCGTAGTTGCCGGACACTGCCACGCCGAGGGCGTATCCGGTGGTGTTATAACCACCGCCGCGCTGGGGATTGGCTGGATTGCTGATGTTAATCACCTGCAAACCCGCCGCGTAGTCCGCCACGTAGGCGTAATTGCCGGACACTGCCACGCCGAGGGCCCACCCGACGGTGTCATAGCCGCCGACCCGCTGGGGATTGGCCGGGGTGCCGATGTCAATCACCTGCAAACCCGCCGCGTAGTCCGCCACGTAGGCGTAGTTGCCGGCTACCGCCACGCCATAGGCGTTTCCGGCAGTGTCGTAGCCGCCGACCCGCACGGGATCCATCCCCAGCGTCAGCGGGCCGGTGAGTTGCAGCGAGCTGAGATTGCTCAAACTCGCGCCGTTGCCGGTGAAGCTGCCGGTGAGGCTCACGGTAGAGGCCCCGTTGGTTAGGACCACCGATGGCAGTTGCGCCAGCGCCAGCGTGCCGGTGACGTTTTCCGCCGCCACGGCGTTGGCGCTGGCGGCGGTGGTGGCGTAGAGGGCGTAGCCGACGCTGGTGACGCGGCGGTCCGGGCTGAGCCGGACAGAGCCATTGGTGCCGTCGTTGAACCAGACACGCAGATAGACGGCGCTGTTGGCGAACACGCTGGCCGGGATGGTGGCCATGTTCGCCAGCGTGGTGTCGCCCAAGTTCACCGAGAAGATGCCGCGCGACACGGCGAGCGAGACAGCGGCGGTGGGTTCGCCGCCGGCGGCGCTGGTGCCGTCGTTGCTCCAGTCCGTGATGACGCTGCCGTTGGTGTGGACCAGGGCGAACTTGAACAGCGCTGTGCCGGTGAAGCTATTCCCGCCGACAGTGATTTTGCCTTGGTGACTGATGATGCCTGGCGCCTGGCCAAAGGCTATGGTAGCGGTGAGCGCGACGACGAAGAGCAGGTTGCGGAGCGGTGCTGCGTTCATAGCTGGGAGTTTGCGGCTGTGGATCACGGGTTTAGACTTCGCGTCAGTTGTCATGGTAGTTCGCCTCATTCGGAAACCGGCGTAGGCCGGCGGATGGCTGCCTGCAATTCCGCCACGCTGGCTTTGAGCGCCTGGAGTTCGGCGTCTTTGGAGGAAAGCTGTTCCTCCAGTTTCTTGATCCGGCCCTCAGCCTTCTCGCTTCTCGCTTCTAACTCCTCACTTCTGCCCTCGACCTTCTCGTTCAACCCCTGGATCGCCGCCAGCGCCACGCCGTCGGCGTCCACAGTGGCGATGGCGGTGGGGATTTCGCCCAGCCCAAAGGCGGCGCGGAAGTCTTGCGCCATCGGCCCAACGTGCTTCACCGCCGTGTCCTCGGCCTGGAAGCGCCACTGCTGGACGGGCAGCGCCACCACTTTGTCCAGCACCGCCGCCGCGTCCACCGGCGCGAAGTCGGTCTTCAGGGTGCGATCCGAGTTGGGCGTGATCGTGCCGGTGGCGTAAATGTTGCCCGCCACCACCAGCTTCTGCGCTGGATTGTTGGCGCCAATGCCCACGTTGCCGTTCCCCTTGAACCTCACATTTTCTGCGAAATTCGTACTCTGGCCGTAGCCGAAGACGACATCCGAACCGCTGCCGTCCGAGTGAATCTGCAACTGACTGCCCTGAATGCCAAAGCCATAGTTCGCTCCCGACTGACCCCAGAGGCTGATCTTGTCGCCAAGGACATTGGCAAACGTCAGCGGAAAACCTGGCGTGTGTGTGCCGATGCCCACATTGCCGTCACCGCCTTGGATCGTCAGCGCCGGCGAGGATGTCCCGCTGGCAAGGTACGTGCGGAAACAATAGTCGTCGTTTGTAGCATAGTAACCCATGCCGCCAGCATAGGGATTGGCTGTACTTTTGAACCACCGGCAACTGATGTCAGAGTCGACGTAAATCGTGTACTTATTTCCGGACGACACCATAACGGGACTGTTGAGCGAAAACTGGCGCCATGCCACCGGGCCATCCCCCATAATGGTCTGGCTTGCAAGGATGCGGCCGCCCGTGCCTTCTCCATCATAGATCGCCAATGCGGCATTCCACTGTGATACGCCATCGGTTGCGCCATACAACAGAGCTACTCCCACCAACGCCCCGTTCGTTCCAGCCGTAAACGACTGCCACATGCCTGCTCCACCATACGTGCTCCCATTGTAACTGTCCTGGTCTTGATCCAGTGTCCACGCATTTCCACTGACATCAAGCGGAGCGGATAGAAAACTTTGCCCCCGAACTCGCAGGCTGTCCGCGCTGGCCATGCCATTCACGTCCAGCGTGGAAGAAGGAGTCGAGGTGCCAATGCCCACGTTACCATTGCCCTTGAAGCGCACATTTTCCGTGAAATTCGTGCTCTCGCCGCAGCCGAAGGCGATGTCCCCGCCGGACGCGCCGCTGTAGATCTGCAGCAGGCTACTCTGGATACCGAAGCCGTAGTGGGCGCCCGAGTTGCCCCAGAGGCTGATCTTGTCGCCGAAGACATTGGCGAATGTAAGCGGGTAGGCCGGAGCCGCGACGCCGATGCCGATCTTGCCGGACGTAACCGCCATCGCTCCGCCGGAGACCTTGGCCAGAGAGGCCGGGTCGCTGGCCAGTTCGGCGGCGGTGATCGAGCCATCCACCACCTTGCTCGCATCCACGGAATTGGCGGCCAGTTGGTTGCTGGAAATCGTGCCGGCGATGATGGCCGCGCCACTGAGGTTGGTCAGCCCGCCTCCGTTGCCGGCGAAACTGCCGGCCAAGGCGACGGCGGGGGCGTTGTTCGTGACCACGACGGCCGGCAATTGCCCCACCGGCACCGTGCCAGTCGTTAGTTGCGAGGCGCTGAGGTTGGTCAAGCCCGCCCCATTGCCGGTGAATGTGCCGACGAAGGTGTTGGCCGCATTGGTCGCCGTCACCACCCCGGCAAACCGGTTGGAGCCGGTGAAAGCTTGGTTGGTGTTCAGCAAGGCCACGTTGGTCGAGAGCCGCGCGTCGGGCACCGTGCCGGTCAAGTCCGTGGCGTCCAGATTCGTCAACGCGCCACCATTGCCGGTGAACGCGCCGACGAAGGTGTTGGCCACATTGGTCGCCGTCACCACGCCGGCAAAACGGTTCGAGCCGGTGAGAGCTTGGTTGGTGTTCAGCAAAGCCACGTTGGCGGAGAGCCGCGCGTCGGGCACCGTGCCGGCTAGGTCGGCGGCATCCAGGTTGGTCAACCCGCCAGCGTTTCCGGTAAACGCGCCGACGAAGGTGTTCGCCACGTTCGTTGCCGTCACCACGCCGGCGAAGCGATTCGAGCTCGTGAAGGCTTGGTTCGTGTTGAGCAAGGCGACGTTGGCGGAAAGCCGTGCATCGGCCAGCGTGCCGGTCAGGTCGGTGGCGTCCAGATTCGTAAGGCCGGCGGCATTGCCGGTGAAGGCGCCGGCGAAGGTGTTGGCCACATTGGTCGCCGTCACCACGCCGGCAAAGCGGTTCGAGCCGGTGAAGGCTTGGTTGGTGTTGAGCAACGCCACGTTGGCCGAGAGCCGGGCATCGGCGAGTGTGCCGGTCAAGTCAGTGGCGTCCAGATTGGTCAGGCCAGCGGCGTTGCCAGTGAACGCGCCGACAAAAGTGTTCGCCACGTTGGTCGCCGTCACCACGCCGGCGAAGCGATTGGAGGCGGTGAAAGCTTGGTTCGTGTTCAGCAGCGCGACGTTGGCCGAGAGGCGGGCGTCCGCCAGCGTGCCACCGGCCAGTTGCGCGGCGTTCAGGTTCGTCAACCCGGCGGCGTCCCCGGCGAAGATATTCGCCCGGACGATGCCGGCCATGGTGGCGACCGGGCCAACCGTCAGGATTTGCAAACCCGCCGTGCCATCCGCCACGTAGGCGAAGTTGCCGGCCACCGCGACGGCCATGGCGGTGCCCACCGTGTCAGAGCCGCCGACGCGCTGGGGATTGGCCGGGTGGCTGATGTCGATCACCTGCAAACCCGCGGTCTGATCCGCCACGTAGGCGTAGTTCCCGGCCACCGCCACGCCGCCGGCGTTTCCAATGGTGACATAGCCGCCGACCCGCTGGGGATTGGCCGGGTTGCTGATGTCAATGACCTGCAAACCTGCCGTGTAATCCGCCACGTAGGCGTAGTTGCCGGCCACCGTCACGCCCAGGGACATTCCGGCGGTGTCATAGCCGCCGACGCGCTGGGGATTGGCCGGGTTGCTGATGTCAATGACCTGCAAACCAGCATTCCCCGCCGCCACGTAGGCGTAGTTGCCAGCCACCGCCACGCCGTAGGCGGCACTCGGCGTGGCATAGCCGCCGACGCGCTGGGGATTGGCCGGGTTGCTGATGTCAATCACCTGCAAACCCGCCGTGTCATCGGCCACGTAGGCGTAGTTGCCGGCCACCGCCACGGTGTCGGCATAGCCGGCGGTGTCATAGCCGCCGACCCGCTGGGGATTGGCCGGGTTGCTGATGTCAATCACCTGCAAACCTGCCGTGTAATCCGCCACGTAGGCATAGTTGCCAGCCACCGCCACCCCCACGGCGGTGCCCGCCGTGTCATAGCCTCCGACCCGCTGGGGAGTGGCCGGGTGGCTGATGTCAATCACCTGCAAACCCGCGGTCTGATCCGCCACGTAGGCGTAGTTCCCGGCCACCGCCACGCCCCGGGCGCTTCCGGCGGTGTCATAGCCGCCGACCCGGACGGGATCCATTTCCAGCGTCAGCGGGCCGGTGAGTTGCAGCGAGTTGAGGTTGCTTAAACTCGCGCCGTTGCCGGTGAAAGTGCCAGTGAGGCTCACGGCGGCGGCATTGTTGGTCACCACCGCCGACGGCAGTTGCCCCAGCGCCAGCGTGCCGGTGACGTTTTCCGCCGCCACGGCGTTGGCGCTGGCGGCGGTGGTGGCGTAGAGCGCGTAGCCGACACTGGTGACGCGGCGGTCCGGGCTGAGCCGCACCGAGCCGTTCGTGCCGTCGTTGAACCAGACGCGCAGATAGACGGCGCTGTTGGCAAACACGCTGGCTGGGATGGTGGTCATGTTGGCCAGCGTGGTGTCGCCGAGGTTCACCGAGAAGATGCCGCGCGAAACCGCCAGCGAGACGGCGGCGGTGGGTTCACTACCGGCGGTGCTGGTGCCGTCGTTGCTCCAGTCGGTGATGGCGCTGACGTTGGTGTGGACCAGGGCGAACTTGAACAGCCCCGTGCCGGTGAAGCTGTTCCCGCCAACGGTGATTTTGCCCTGGTGGCTGATGATTCCCGGCGCTTGGCCGAAGGCAGAAGCAGCGGTGAGCGCGAAGGCGAGGTTCAGGATGCGGAGTAATGCTGTTTTCATAAATAGATTCTTGTGGTCGTAGATTACGGTTTGGACTGCGGCGGAAGGCGTACGGGCTTTGTGGCGCAAATGCCGATTTCAGGCTGCCGGAGCGCCGACATTCTTGTCGGTCACGCCGCCGGCAGACTGCCATGCCAACAGGAATGCCGGCGCACCCGGGGCACCAGCTCGCACGACCTTGCCGAACATTTCTGCCAGCAGCGCAGCCGCTGACAATGCCGAAAGCCAGCGGATATGCCGCCGTTGAATCGAAACTCTGCTTGCCGATTTTGATAGCTTCATTTGATCGCTCCATCTATGAACTGGCGAGTGACGGGTTCTCAGCGGGGCTGAGCGCCCGGCGGGGCTACGAACGGCGCGCGGCGAGCCGGCCGAATCTTGGTAGGTTGGACGGTGTTTGTCCCACCGGGGGT
>CAINDV010000641.1 GCA_903847485.1 uncultured Verrucomicrobiota bacterium | reverse complement strand
GTCCTGGATGGTGACGATGTTGGTTCCGGTCGGCACATGGATTGTCGCCGCGAGCGCCGGAAGCGCCACAGTCGCCAGACAACCTATCAGAGAAACGAGGTTTGAACTTTTCATACGTATTTTTGTGCGTCTTGTCTCAACCCGGCGGCCAATGCTGCCGCCGGCATGACGGCAGATACATTACCAGAAATCAAAGAGTCTGCCGAGAGGTTTTTCCCGGAATTTGCGAGAGGTTTTTCCCTCTCACGCGGGAAAACTCAGCCTGCCTCTCCAACCGTCAGCGCAGTCATCCCAACCGTTCCGGCGTTCTTCGCTGCCGCAACCGATCGGCAATCGCGCGGCGACGCAGTTCCTTCATGCCCGACACATTCAGCTTCTCAATCATCCGGGCCGCATACGATTCCACCGTCCGTGGGCTGACGCGCAAGGCTATTGCGATTTCCTCCGCACTCAGTCCCTCGCCCAGCAATTCGTACAGCCGCTGCTGCTGGTCGCTGAACTCCTCCGCCGCGCCCGCTTCAACCTTCACCAAATCCCCGCCCACCAGCCCCGCCCCCGCCCGCGGGCTGACATATCGTTTCCCGGCCAGCACGCTCCGCACCGCCTCTACCAGGCACGACGCCACCTCCCGCTTGGTCACATAGCCGACCGCGCCCGCAGCGAACGCTTTCCGCACCGCGTTCGAGTCCTCATGCATCGAATACACCAGCGCAGGCAGGCTCTGCGCCTGGAGCCGCTCCACCAGGTCCACCCCACTGTCCTCCCCCCAGCGTAATGTCCACCACCGCCAAGTTGGCCGAGGCCAGCACCGGGTGGCTGAGCGCTTCCCCCCACGCTGCCTGCCTGGCCGCAAACACTAAAGCCCGCCTGCTGCAGCACCGCTACCAACCCCTCGCGCACCATCGCGTGGTCATCCACCAGAAACAGCGCAGATGGCTCGGTCGTGTTTGTTGATGTTGCCATAAGTTCATTATTCCCCGACCGGGTCCGCTGCGACTGCTGCCACCGCCCGGGAGGGGGCACCCGGCAACTCACCACCGTGCCGCCACCGTCCTGGCGTTCGATCCGTAGCTCGCCCCCGATGGCTTTGGCCCGGTAGTGCATAATCTGGGTGCCCAAGCCACCGGACCGGGCGGCAGCGGTGGGCGGGGCGGCCTGGCCATCGTCCTGGACGCACAGGAGCAGGCCGGCGTCGTCGCTGCGTAGCTCCAGCGTCAGACGGCGGCAGCGGGCATGTTTGAGCGCATTATGGACGGCCTCTTGAGCAATGCGGTAAAGGTGATGCGTGGCCTGCGGATCGAGGCTGGAGGGGGCTCCCGCCGCTCGCAGTTCGCACACAACGCCCGCAGTCTTCTGGACTTGAACCTGCAACCGTTGGAGCGCGGGCAGCAAGGACTCCACATCCAAGTTCACCGGACAAAGCCCTTTCGCGATGTCGTAAGCCGAACCGATGCTTTCCTCCAACTGCCGGCGAACTTTACCGGCCAAGTCGCCCTGAGGCTGATCATGCACGCGCAGTTCGTTTTCCAAGGCGGTGCAAGCAAGCAGCGCAGCGGTCAACTGCTGGCAAAGCCCGTCGTGGAGTTCCGAACCGAGCCGCCTTTGCTCGTCCTCGCTGATCTGGGTGATCGCTTCCTCCAGACGACGGCGTTCCGCCTCGGCGATTTCGTTCGACCGACGAGCCTCACGTTCCCGGCACATGATCCCAAACTGCAGCGATTGGAATCGGCTCAACAAGACCATCAGGGGCGTCAGCAGCGCCAGCCACAACACACCTTGAATCAGCCAGAACAGAGGTTCGGTGCTGGCATCGCGAATGATCAACCTGCCATCCATCATTCCCATCGCGGCCAGTGCGATGAAAACCACAAACATGAGCACGCTGGTGCCAAAGGCCAGCCAACCCACCCAACTCCCTGCCAGGATCAGCGCCAGCAGTGGAAACGCCAACAGGCCCAACCGCCCACCGCCGGCCAGGCCGGTGCTGGCCAACTGAATGGCGGCGAAGGCATAGATCACCAGCAAGAACAGCCCGGCGCGTCTGGACAGACTCCAGTCACGACGCCAGATGCCCAGCAACGCCGCCACCAACGCCAGCACTCCGAGCATGCGTCCAGTGAGCGGCCACTGAAGGCCGGATGAAAACGTGCCCAGCACCAAGGCGGGCAGGGCAAGGCTGGCGATCAACGCCAGCACTAGAGTCATGGCCTTGCCACGCCACTCGGTGACGAGCGCGTTCACTTCGGCAGCGACTACGGGATCTGGGTTCATAAGCAAATCAGCGGCGGGGGGCGTGCTTCACCGCTTAGTCGCAGACTTGTAGCAAAGAGGCCGGCGCGCGTTAAGCCAAATCCAGCCGTCGGCCAATCGCTATGGACAACTCAGCACTTACAGGATCCACGGAGGCAACGTGGGGAAAGAACACCGGACAGCGCTCGTTGCGCCAGAACATTTCCAAACAAAGTAAGGCTTCGTCCCCAGGTGGGCTCCGGAATTGCCCCGTCCGCTTGAAGCGACATTGACTCTGCCGGCAGGTCGCCACATGCTCAGCCTGGGGATCCCACACCACCAATTGCTCCAGGAACAACCGGCTCATGCCCAAGTCCACGCGAGGCCAGCAGAGAAACTCTGCCGTGTTCTCCCCGTCCAACTCCAGGACTGAATAGAATTGCGCGAAGTGGCGCTGACCATCCAACAGCAACGCAAGAAAGGGCGACTCGCGCATCGTGAAGGCGCTGGAGCGCGCCAAGAAGCAACTGGAAGCCAAGCTCAAGGAACTCTGCGCGGACGAAAAGAAGGACGATGGTCTTACCTTTGAGGATCTGGGCGTGGACTATCTCATGGTGGCTGCGGCGATTGTTTGTTCCGTTGGTTGAGTCCAGCGCAACTGGGTCTATTGAAG
>CAINDV010000640.1 GCA_903847485.1 uncultured Verrucomicrobiota bacterium | reverse complement strand
TGGAGGAGAGAATCGAGATTTGGTTTCATGGCGGCAATGTATCTGTATAGCTACAATATGCAACCACAAAATGAGCGCCCAGCCTGCTTATCAACTTTGGGTTACTGAACGGTCACACACCCTCGGAACTCCATAGGAATGTCCCCGAACTTATCCCCACAGCAAAAGCAGCCTGAACAAATGTTCCCCTTGGGATGCTCTTTCACCCCCGCCGTCCACAACTTTCGGAAATATATCGCCCTCGGGAAGCGACCGGCAAAACCGCTTCTCCCACCCACTTCCCGTGGAATTCGTGTTCGCAGAGCGCCTGTTGTAAACAATTTACACCATTTCCTGGGCGGCTCAGGGTGGGCGCTGCCAGGGCAGCAAAACCGCGTGGGTATCCGGGCTTGGTGTTCTGGCGCGCGTTCGAGACGCAGCGACGACTCGTTAGAGCGGGCGGGCGGTGTCCGCCAGACGCCGCTTCCCGTCGGTAGCCCCGACCGCAAGTGCCTGGCGAAGGTTACCGCCGGACCATTACGAAGCTCTTCGTCAGCCCGCACCAGCGCTCGCGATGGAGGATGCAATCGGGAAAGAGCGTGCGCATTTCCGACGCCGTCAACAGCCTGAGTTCCCGGTCAAGCTGCGCCAGTTCCACGTCGTCGCCCCGGCGCAGCCAGGCGCGCACGGAGAACACCCGGAGCAGCCTTTGCGCAAGCCGCGGCGGCAGGTAATGCACGAACGGCGCGATGAAATGCGGCTCGATGAAGAACCAGCGATTCGGGGTCTGGAGAAAGACGCCGCGCGCCACCCGCCGGATTTCCGCTGCGAAACGCTCCTGGTCCGCGCGATTGCCGACGTGTTCGATCACGCTGTTCGAGTAAACGATGTCGAAGCTGCCGTCCGGAAAGGGGAGCCGCCGTCCGTCGCCGATGACCGAAGTGAACCGCGCCGGTGCCGGCACAGTCGCCTTCGGGTAGGCCAAATTCAAGAGAGTGATCTGCGACGCGATCGGCACGATGCCTTCCCAGTCATAAACGTGCCCGCCCACATCCAGGATGCGCGTCGAGGCGTCGGGGTGGAAGATGTCCAGAAACAACGCCCACCGGCACTGCCGGAACCCCGGCTGCAGCCACTGATAAATGCTGTAAATGCTGAAGGCCATTGACTCTCGTTGTCTGCGGCCGGCGAGTCTGGTTGCCGGCCGGCGTTGTGTCAATAACGGGTTCGTTGGCGCGCACTTCCGGGGCCTCCTGAAGTTGGTGGTGATCGGAACCGCTCGGTGAGAGCACTTGGCCTACCGGACTGCGTCCGGCGTTGTCGGCTGGATCCCCTGACCCGGCGTGCCTGGCTCAGACCATTTCCAGGCGGGTGCCAAAGCACCGCTGCGGGTCATGTGTTCTGAGCCTGACTGTTACGAGCAGGGGCCGGGATTTGCTTCTCAAGGCAGCCACTGGTCGCGGCTGAGGGCTTTGAGCACGCCGGCCTTGCGCAACACCGTTCGATTGATGCGAGCGTGCGTTCCCCATCGCCCCGCGCTGTCATGCCGGTCAGTTCGTGGCCCTAGCCCCGGAGAAGGTGCGCCTGACTGCGCCCACGAGGCCCATTCGAAACCGGGGCCGCTATGCCCCCAGCGCCGTGAGGTCAGCGACGCGCCCGAAGTGAGATTTGCCCGGAGGCGCGGACTGCGCTATGGAGAAGTCTTGAACGAAACCGAAATCAAAGCGGCGGCGCTGGTGCTCGTGGGGCATGGGGCAACCGACCATGCCGAGGCGGCGGCGACGATGTGCCAGCACGCGGACGAACTGCGGCGGCGAGGGGTGTTTCGCGAGGTGGTGGTGGCGTTTTGGAAAGTGGAACCGAAGCTCGACGGAGTGTGGTCGCGCGTGACAGCGGCCCGGGTGTTTGTGGTGCCGATGTTCGTGAGCGAGGGCTATTTCACCGAAGAGGCCATCCCGGCGGCGCTGGGGCTGGCAGAGCTGGGGGGGCGGACGAGCGCGCAGGAGTTAGGCGGACGATCCGTCCACTATTGCCAGCCGGTGGGCACCCATGATCGGATGACGGACGTGATTCTGGAGCGCGCCGCAGGTGTGGTGCGGCGGCATCCGTTTCCATGCGCGCCGAAGCCGGAGGCCACCGCGCTCTTCATCGCTGGCCACGGGACGGAGCGCAACGGCAATTCGCGGAAGTCCGTCGAACGGCAGGTGGCCTTGATCCGCCAGCGAAACCTTTACGCCGAAGTCCACGCCGTGTTCATGGAGGAGGCACCGCGCATCGGAGAGGTCTATGCGCTGGCGGCGGCGCGGAAGGTGGTGGTGGTGCCGTTCTTCATGAGTAACGGACGGCACGTCGTGGAGGACATCCCGGTGCTGCTCGGGGAAGCGGAGGGCGTCGTCCAAGCCCGGTTACAGCAGGGTCTGCCCACCTGGCGCAACCCGACCGATCGGCGTGGCCGTCGCGTGTGGTATTCCGGCAGCGTCGGGCCGGAGCCTTCGCTGGCGGAGGTCATCCTGGAGCGGGTGCGGGAAGCGGCGAGGGACTGAGCACGAAACGCGCGGAAGAACGGGAGCCATCCCGGCTTGGGGAGTGCGGTTGTCCGAGCTGCCGGGGCGGGCACGGCGGCGAGGCGAATTGTCGTTCGCTGAAAATTGTTCTGTGCGGCTCCCCTCAGACATGGCACTCTCACCGACCCGGATTGTGGCCGGGACTGGGATGCGATTCATCTACAATATCCTGTTCACGATCGGGTTCGTGCTGGCTGCGCCGTATTATTTCATGCGGATGTGGCGGCGCGGCAACTGGCGCGACGGCTTTTACCAGCGGTTCGGCGCCTTCGAACCGCGGGTCAAGCAGGCGCTTACCAATCGTCAGACGATCTGGATTCACGCCGTCAGCGTCGGCGAGGTGAACGTCTGCACGCAACTCATCAAGGCGCTGGAACCCCGCGTCCCCAACCTGAAAATCGTCGTCTCCACCACCACGACGACCGGCATGGGTGAGTTGAAGAGGAAACTTCCGCGCCACATCACCCCCATCTACTACCCGCTTGACGGGCGGAAATACGTCGTCCGCGCCCTCGCCACCATTGCGCCCAAGGCAGTGGTGCTCATCGAAGCGGAAATCTGGCCCAACTTCATCTGGCGTCTGCTGGAACGCAACACGCCGCTGTTCCTGGTCAATGCCCGTTTGTCCGACCGCTCCTACCGCGGCTACCGACGCTACCGGTTCTTCTTCCGCCGCTTCTTTGCCGGGTTCACCGGAGTCGGCGCACAGAACGAGGCCGACGCCGCGAAGCTGCGCGAGTTGGGCTGCCGGCCCGCCGCCGTCCGCGTCGTGGGCAGCCTCAAATACGACGCCGCCGTCATTGAGGAACGCCATCCGCTGGACATTCCCGACATAATGCGCCAGCTCGGCGTGCCCACGGATGCCCCGATCCTGCTGGGCGGCAGCACCCACGACGGCGAGGAAGCCGTGCTGGCCGAGGTGTTCATCCGCCTGCGCCAGACGCATCCGAACCTCTTCCTGATCGTCGTCCCGCGGCATTTCGAGCGCGGCCGTCAGGTCGGGCGCGAGCTGCAAGCCCACGGGTTGAAGTTCGCCTACCGCAACGAAGTGGGTGCCCGCACCCAGTACCAGGCCAGGGAAATTGAGTGTCTCGTCGTCAACACCACGGGCGAACTACGCCGCTTCTACGAATTCGCCACCGTCATTTTCGTCGGCAAGAGCCTCACCGCGTCCGGCGGCCAGAACCCCATCGAGCCAGCCGCACTGGGCAAGCCCATCGTCTTCGGGCCGCACATGGAAAACTTCGCCCCCATCGCCAAGGCCTTTGTCAGCGGCGGCGGCGCCTGCCAGGTGGCCAATGCCAGCGAATTGGAAAAGGCCATCGCCGGCCTGCTCGACCATCCCGAGAGCGCCGCCGAGATGGGCCGTCGCGCGCAGCAGGTCGTCCACGACAACCGCGGGTCCATTGACCGCACCGTGGACATGATCGTCGAGCAACTGCGTGACGCTGATCTCTACGTTGTCGAGAGAGGCTGAGCATCGGCGGCCAACCCGGACGGACTCACCTGTCCACCCCAGCGGCGCACCGCGCCACCGGACTCATAGTTGGCAAGCAAACCTGGGAGAAGCTGGGAAGCTTCCAGAACCTCCTCGGCACCCAATAACGGCTCAAGTTGATAACTTACTCATTCCGGTGGATAACCTGCTTGTTCCAGTAGCCAGTTAGATGCGGCTAAGCTCGCGTCCGCAATCCATTCCATGCCGAGCGTTTATATTAAGACTTACGGTTGCCAGATGAACGAGCGCGACAGCGAGGCCGTCGCGGCGCAACTCGTGGCCCGGGGTTACCACCTCGCGCCGTCTGAGACGACCGCCGACGTCATCCTGCTGAACACTTGCAGCGTCCGGGATTTCGCCGAGCAGAAAGCCCTTGGCAAGATGGCCAATCTCATGGCCGAGACGCGCCGCCACCGGCCCGGCGTCGTGCTCGGCTTCCTGGGTTGCATGGCGCAAAGTCGCGGTCAGAGTCTCCTCGATCGCCTGCCCGATGTGGACCTCGTCCTGGGAACGCAAAAGCTTCATCGCGCTGGGGAGTATCTCGACGAACTCCTCGCCGGCCGGCGTGAGCGCGTCTTGGACGTGGCGGCCGAGCCGGGAAGCCAGTCGGCCATCCGGGAACACCTCCTCGGCGGCCACGGCCAGCGTGCGGTGTCAGCGTTTGTCAGCATCATGCAGGGCTGCAACCAGCGCTGCACGTTTTGCATCGTGCCCGACACCCGCGGCGCGGAGCGCAGCCGAACCATCCCTGACATTGTTGGCGAATGCCGCGAGTTGGTCGCACAAGGCGTGAAGGAAATCACGCTGTTGGGCCAGATCGTCACCAGCTACGGGCGCCGCGAAATCCCGGTCCAGGACGGCAAATCCGCCTTCGTCCAACTGCTCGAAGCCATTCACGACCTGGACGGCTTGGAGCGCCTGCGCTTCACCTCGCCGCATCCCAAAGGCTACGGCGATGACTTGGTGAACGCTTACGGCCGGCTGCCCAAGCTGTGCGCATACGCGCACATCCCGGTGCAGAGCGGGAGTGATCGCATCCTCAAGCTCATGCACCGCGGCTACACTCGCGAGCGGTTCCTGGGCCTGGTCGAGAAACTGCGCCGCGTCCAGCCGGACATCGGACTTTGCACCGACCTCATCGTCGGCTTTCCCGGCGAGACCGAGGCGGACTTCGAAGACACGGTGACGCTGGTGCGCGCGGCCGGTTTCGACCAGGCCTATCTGTTCAAGTACTCCCCGCGCAAGGACACTCCGGCCGCCACGCTGCCCGACCAGGTGCCGGCGCCAGTTCGCGAGGCCCGCCACGCCCGCCTGTTCAAGGTGGTCAACGAAGTCGGCGCGGCGAAGCATCGTCTCTGCGTCGGCCAGACGCTGCAAATCCTGGTCGAAGGACCGAGCAAGCGAAACGCCGCCCGCCTGACGGGCCGGACGCGGAGCAACAAGATCGTCGTGTTCGACGGTTCCGCACGCCACTGCGGCCAGCTCCTGGACCTCAAGATCACGCGCGCCACCAACTTCACCCTCTACGGCGATCCGGTGATCGGGCAGCTCTGAGCCTGGCGAAAACACCAGCAATTCGCATTTTGGCCCTGGCAACCCCCGCCGGGTGAGGGCACCCGGCCTACACCCCAAC
>CAINDV010000639.1 GCA_903847485.1 uncultured Verrucomicrobiota bacterium | reverse complement strand
CCATCACGAAGGCATTTACATCCCCGCGACCGTGTATTCATGGGGCACTTATCAGGAAAACGAGTGGGTCCGCTGGCTCTGGCACGGCGGCCTGGAACTCACGGCAAAAATGCTCGACTACTGTGAGGCCACCGGGGATGAGGCGTTCCTGCGCGAGACGGTTCTGCCGCTCGCGGATGGCGTGATCACATTCTATGACCAGCATTGGAAGCGCGATGAGAAAGGCAAGATCCGGCTGGATCCGGCGTGTGCGCTGGAATCCGGCCATGAAGTGGTCAACCCCATGCCTGAAATAGCCGGTTTGCGATACGTCCTGCCGCGCCTGCTGGCGCTTCCGGAAGACAAGACCACCGCTGCCCAGTGCGCCGCATGGAAGAAGACACTCGCCGCTGTGCCGGAAATACCGATGGCGACGCTGATGGACGCCGCCGCGCCTGCACAGATCGCCATCTGGAAGCTTCCACCCTCCGAACGGCCTGAGGTAAGGATGAAAGATGAGGCAGACAAGAAGATCCTTATCGCTGCGGAGGTGATCAAGACCTGGGCAGGCGATGAGGTTCCTGATCTCTACGCCGTGTTCCCCTACCGGCTCTATGCTTTTGACAGCAAGGACGCTGATATTGGCCGCCGGACCTTCGAAAGATGGAATCCGTTACAGCCGCGAAGCGCCTACCCATGGGAAGGAAGGGTTGGAGGTTGGCGGCTGAGCGCCGTCCAGGCCGCGTTCGTTGGGAAAGCCGACCAGGCAGCCCGGATGGTCACATCAAGCTTCGCGTCGCACGAGCCCTACAGTCGCTTTCCCGCCTTTTGGGGCCCCAATCAAGTCGGGCAATTGGACCAGAGTCACGGCGGCGTGGCGATGACGGCTTTGCAGGCGATGCTGCTGCAGGTGGTCGGCAAAAAGATCTATCTGTTTCCGGCGTGGCCGAAGGACTGGGATGTGAACTTCAAACTCCACGCGCTCTATAACACCACCGTCGAAGGCGAACTGCGCGGCGGCAAGGTGGTCTCGCTCAAGGTCACGCCGCCATCCCGCATGGCGGATCTTGTCAATATGCTTTGAAAATGAGCCAACGAACCCAAACCTAACGAAACGAGCAATTGCCGGTCATGACCCCACATCAAATGCAATTCGTCGCTACCGCCGCCACGCTGCTGCTTGTCGCCACCATCCAAACCGAGGCCGCCGGCAATATAGTGCCGCCGGAGAAGATCGAAGCTAACAGCTCCTACTGCAACCCGCTCAACATCGAGTATTGTTTTCGGCCCGATGGCCGAACTGGCCGCGAGGCGGCCGATCCGGTGATCGTGCCCTTCAAGGGTGATTATTTCCTGTTTCCCTCCAAGAGCGCCGGTTATTGGTGGTCGGCGGATCTTATTAACTGGAATCTGGTGCCCGGCAACGACAACTACACCTACATTGGTGACGGCGAGCACGTCCCCAACGGCCAACCGGAAAGGGACCTGCCGGTTTGGGGGTACAACCCGGCGGCATCCGTGGTCGAGGGGGCTCTCATCTACAGTCAGCAGGTGGATGCGTTTTACCGTTTCATCGATCCGAAGAAGGGCACTTTTGAGCGGGTCCGCGACCGGTTGCCTGTGGCCAATGATGAATGGATTTTCACCGATGACGACGGCAAGGTCTATGTCTATGCTGTCGGCTTCAAGCCCAACCGCGGCATCTACGTAACTCAACTGGATCCGAAGGATCACCTGAAGACTGTGCGCGGTCCGGAACCCTGCATGCCCGAGGGCGACGTGCAACCGGATGACAAGGGATTTTTCCGCATAGGCCCCGCAGAGGCGGGCACGCCCGTGCCGATTGCCAACAAAACCGGCGAGGGCGCGTTGATGACCAAGCGCAACGGCTTCTATCACCTGCAGATTTCCGTGCGGTGTGAACTTCCCTATTATTGCGATGTCGCCTATACGTCAAAGTCGCCATGGGGGCCTTTCAAGTATTCCCTGGCGAATCCTGTGGCATATCGGCCTGTGGGCTTTGGTGGTGGTGCCGGCAACTCGGGGACATTCACCGACAGCAAGGGTAACGACTGGCGCGTGGTCACAGCAGACACATCTGTGTTCCACATGTTCGAGCGGCGGGTGGCGATCTATCCAGCCGGCTCGGACAAGGACATTCTGTATACGGACACGTACCTGGGAGATCTTCCGCAGCGTGGGGTGGGGGCCCGCAAGGCCGGACCCGGTGGCAACCTGGTCGGCTGGATGCTGCTGTCCCATAAGAAACAAGCGACGTCATCCTCGGTGCTGCCGGAGCATCCGATAGAACACGCCTTCGACGATAACATCAGGACCTGGTGGAGCGCGAAGACGGGCGACAAGGGTGAATGGCTGGCCATGGATCTCGGCAAGCCCTGCCGCATCAATGCCATACAGGTGAATTTCGCGGAACAGGATGTCAGCGTCACCAGGCGCAACCTGGGCGATGCAAACTCTCACCAATACACCCTGGAAACCAGCGACGACGGCCAGCGCTGGCAGATGCTGGTGGACAAGAGCACCAACCTGGAAGATGTTCCGCATGACTATGTGCAGCTTGAGAAGCCGGTGATGGCGCGGCATGTAAAGCTCACGAATATCCGCATGACCGGCCACGGCAAATTCGCGGTGCGCGATCTGCGGGTGTTCGGCAGCGGGCTCGGCAAGCCGCCTGCCGCGGTGGCGACTCCTGTCGTGAAGCGGGGGAGCGGCAAGGATGCGGTCCAGGCCGTGGTCTCGTGGCCAGCAGCGACCGACGCGACTGGCTACGTGGTCCGCTGGGGTCATGCCAAGAACAAGCTCTATCACAGCCAGGATGTGCGGGAT
>CAINDV010000638.1 GCA_903847485.1 uncultured Verrucomicrobiota bacterium | reverse complement strand
GCTCCACCGCCCGCAGGGCACTCCATGCCAGGGGCGGGGATTGACACCTCCGCTATGCTCTAGCGCGAATACTGAAACCCGAGTCAACCATGCCTGCCTGCTCAGACTCCTTCGGTGTCATTTATCCATGAGGCAACGGGCAGGTTGACCTTGCCGTAAATTGAAAAGTTTTCCGGTGTCAGGTGGATTAAGCGAGTGCCTACCGGATGAACTTTTGCGCCGTAGTCGAGGGCGGCCTGCGCCTCCATTGTGCCGGTGGGGTAGAATTTCACTGCTCACCCCCCTGCCGCTTGGCGCGGCGCTTGCCGTAGGAGCAAACATTTCCTGCACCCGGTTTCCAGCCTTTGCGCAAGGCGGCTTCGATCTTGCGAGCGGCGGAGCGGGTCTGATTGCGGGATGAAGTAGAGGTTGCGCTCACAATTCGCCTCCCTTCACTTGGATTTTGCCCGGCAACATCCGACTGCGGAGAAACTTTTCCACGGCGCTAACCTGATAATAACAAGGGCCGCCCCCACGGCGGGCGAACGGGTTGGTTTTCAGCCTGGGGATTTTGGCATCGTCCAGCCAGTTCTTACAGGTGGTCCGGCAGGGGACCGGGTTTAGGTGGACCGGGAAGAGGTTTTTCCGCAACTCGTCAAGGGTGGCGAGTCGGGCCGTTTGTGTTTCGTTTGAATGTTTTAGTTGCGTTTGCATGTAGCCTTGAGTAATGTCCGATTGTGCAACGCAACTCTGGAACGCATATTTTCGGAAAGCCGCTTCACCGCAGCAGCATCTGGCGGCGGAACAAGCGTCCGACTCAATGGAGCAAGCCCGCGCCCGCGCCCAAAACGGTCTGGCGCAAGGGACGCAAGTTCTTGGTGCCTCGGAACGGCGGGCGTCCGCTGGCCAGCGATAACTACGCCGCGACGTTCCTGCTGTTCAGTGCCGCCGTGGTGGACCTTTGGAACGCTCAAGGCGAAATCCGAGAGCATTGGGAAATCTTCGAGGGTCCCAGGCAAGGGGAATTGGGGTTCAAATACAGGGCTGCGAAACCTGAAATCCTTCTCGCCCTGTCAAATTCTGGTTTCCCACCTCCGATGCTCGCCGTTGCAACGTGTGACCTTTTCGCCGAACACTTGTTGTTCAAAGGCAACGCCGGGCCGGGGTCCAAGATGTCCAAGCTGGACCTCGCAGCGCGAAAGTTGGCAATCCTGAGAGCCGGTCCCGGTTCGGTGGAGTTCGGGAAAGCTTTTGCACAGGAGCGAAATTATGTCGTTGGCGACGCTTTGGCGACGGCGCGGCAGCCAGCGCGGCAGCCGACAACCGGGATTTCCAGCGGATTAATCGCCACCGATGCCGATGCCGTGAGGATGTGGCAAGACCAGCAAGCCGAGTTAGGCGACGACGCCGAAATCCAAGAAGAGACTGAACCTGGCCGAAAACTCGTTGCCGGGCGGCGTAAGACGTTCAGGAGCATTAGTTCAATCCCATTTGCGGGCGGCATCCGCATAGGTCGCCGGGCGGCGTCGTATTGGCGCAACAAGAAACCCGCTGCATATCGAATGTGCGTCGAGTTCGTGCTGCGACAATGCGCGACTCCCCCCGTCGGAACTGCCAGCGGCGGGGTAGTTTGCCGCCCCGCTCGGATTGTGTCCGCCGCGCTTGACGCACTGCTCCTGCAAGGTTTGCGGAAACGTGCCGAGAATCGCCGCAAGGCGGCGTCTGTAGCCGTCTAGCTCAAGTGCGGTTTGCCTGGCTTGATCTTCACAAGTTCCGCCGTGCGCCCGGGGCGGTAGCAGGAAGCTGGATTTCGCGCCATGATTCCTTCGCCGCCGTTGGTCGTGATCGTCAGCATTTCGCCGATGGCTTCCTGGGTGGATTGAACGGGACGCCATGCCACCGGGATAACATGAGCAGGAAGGGCCGTTGCCAGCGCGTCCAGCCTCGCCAGCGCGTCGGGGAAGGGGAGGTCGGGTTCTGGTATGTCGAAGGGTCGCAGCGTCAGGGCGGGCCATCGGCGGCTTAGGACAAGGCGGCTCACGTCGTTGTGATCTGTACCGGGGCCGGCGTAAAGCTCACAATCCAACGGGAAGGCTGGCAGACCAGCAAGGAACCAATCCGGGGCGGCGTAGCGGGTGCCTTGTCGCGTCAACAATTCGCTGCCGCTCCAATAGGCTCGCCAGCCGTCCAGCTTTTCCGAAACCAGCCAGCCGCTAAGGCCGTCGCCGGGCCAGTAGTCGCAGCCGTGCATGAGTTGCGGCAGGGTCGTTTTCACTTGGCTCCTTTCGTTGGCCTGATCGCGTAGAACTTCGCGGTGTCGGTTGTAGAAACCCGGCCTTGGTAGTGCGTTTTGATGATCGCCTCAGAGTTACCGAACGCCTCCGCCGTCTCGCCGTAGCTGCCACACTGGCGGAAGTAATGAGAGATGGCGGTGTGCCGGCAAATGTCCGGTGTCCACGGGTTGCCCGATGCTGTCGAGAAACCGGCCTTTGCCTTCACGCGTACGAAATGCTTGCGCCAAGCGCCGGGATGGAACGGCTTGCCCTGATAGGCTTGCAACCATGCCTTGAGCGTCGGGCCGATGGTGACGACGCGGGCGCGGTTGGTTTTCGTCTGGCTCGCCTCCAGCCGGATTTCATCGTCAGCAAGATTCACTTGCGGCCATGTCAGCCGGGCGGCTTCGTAGGGGCGTAGGCCAGCGAATAGGCAGGTGACAAGGTAAGGCACCATTACGCCGGCCTTGTAACTTTCGGCGGCGCGGAGCAACCGCTCGCACTCGGCCACGGTCAACACGGTGGGCGGAGCGGCGTCGCCTTGGGCAACGTGGACTTCATGGCAGGGGTTGGTCCGTGCCCAGCGCCGGGGGCGTTCAATGCACCAGGAAAAGAACCTGCTGATGCCTCGGCGGTCGTTGTCCTTGGTAGCTGGTCCGGCCTTTCGCTGGGCCAGGTAAGTGTCTATCGTGTCCGGCGTGAAATCCGCGACGCGCAAGTTCGGCGTGTTGTTTCCGAACATCTTCAAGCGCCAGGCGAGATTCGTCTTGGTGATCTCGCGCATTGTCGGCGTCGTCGCCAGCCATTCAAGGAACGCCGTCAGGGCAGCGTCAAGGCGCGGGGACTCTACCACGGCCTTGTTGCGCCCGTGCTCTAGCCAATAGGCGACGGCGAGCGGCAACTCATCGTCAGCGTCAAGGCGGAGGAAAGCGGACTCAGCCAAGCGGACTTGCGCCTCGGTCAAGCTGGTGGCGCGGACGGCGCTTTCGTATGGTTGCCGGGTAAGCCATTCGGTTTCCAGTTCAATGCGGCGGAGTTCGGCGGCTTTGATGTCGGCGTAGTTCTCGCGGATGTAACGGCTCTGCCGATTCATGCCTTGCACCCTGAATGAGCGCGTGCCGCTGGGGTTGGCGAAGTCGAGGATGCGAAACCGCTGGCGACGGTTGGCGGCGGTCGGGTCGGTGGGCAGGCGTCCCAGCCGGGGACGCGAAAGGGCGGCGGTTGGTTTAACCGCTTTGCCGTCGTCGTTTGAATTGGCTTTCATTGGCGACAATAAAACACCATGCCGGCCAAGTGTCAAACTATTTTGCAACTACGTTTCAAGAAAATGAGCAACCCCTTGCAAACATTGGCGAAAGTGAACATGTCGCGTAGTCCTCCAAAGCCGTGTAACCTTCTAACAAACCTCGCGTTTACGCTGGGAGTGTCATCACTTCCGTGGGTGCGCATGCCGCGGGTTGAACCATCTGCTCCGCCAGACTCCACAAACCCTTGTTGAGAGTGACCGTCGAATCAATGCCCCGCAGACTGCGCACCGAGCGCAGTTTCCCGCGCCGGTCGCGCCGACTGTCTGACACGCCGCCCCGGATCAAGTTCTGCTGCACTCGGTTCAGGCAGTGCCAGACATCCTGACCTTCGTCGTCCAGGCGGTGGGCTTTCAGCACCGTTTCCGCGTTCACCGGCGCCGCCTCCAGACTCGGATAGCGCAGAAGCAGCGCCTGTTCGGCAAACGCGACCGATTCCCGCGGCGCCAACTCGCGTGCTCGGAACCGCTGGATCAACTCACCGACACGCGGCATGAACTCCAACAGCCGCAGACTCGCCCGCACGACTTCCTCGGCTTCCAAGCCGGCGTGCCGGAACCGGATGGCTTCCCACCCGGTCTCACCAATCACGAGTCCATTGGAGCAAATGCGCCGGTAAATGCCGGCATGCAACTGATAGGCGCACCCCGCGTCGTGCGAGTTGAGCAGCACCAGTTCCACGTTCCATTCGTCCAAGGTCTCCATTTGCTCGCTCCGGCGGAACCGGAGGAGGTGTTTCTGGAAGCCGCGGCGTGCCTCACTGCGGATGCGCTGCTCTTCCACGCTGACCGGCACCCACCCTTCGTCTCCGAGACCCGTCACAATCCGGGCGGTCGGAACGAACGTGTATCGGCCGGAAACTCCCGCCATCGGTCCCGCGGCAAAGATGCTGGGGGCGCGCTGGTGGAGGGTGTAAGGGTTGCTTCATCTGAGAGCGTGTGGAGATCGCGGGCAGGGGCACGATGAGATTTGAATGAACTTTTTCCAG